>NZ_KV791710.1:0-3434 GCF_001807955.1 Morganella sp. HMSC11D09 | reverse complement strand
TGGCATAATCAGAAAGTGGTGCCGGAAAATAAATACACCTATGACACGCTGTATCAGCTGGTCAGTGCCACCGGGCGCGAGATGGCTAATGCCGGGCAGCAAAGCGGTTCCCTCCCTGATATTTCCCCGTTTGATAAAGCCAGTTACACCAATTACACCCGTAACTATGTCTATGATCGTGCCGGGAATATGACACAGATCCGCCATACAGCACCTGCGACCAATAATAACTACACCACGGATATCACGGTCAGTCAGCGCAGCAACCGCGCGGTACTGAAAACCCTGGCGGACACGCCGGAGAAAGCGGAAGCCCTGTTTACCCCGGGCGGACAGCAGACACAGTTACAGCCGGGACAAACCCTGTCCTGGACAACACGCGGCGAGCTGCAACAGGTCACGCCGGTGGTGCGTAACGGTGCTGCCGGTGATCGCGAAAGCTACCGTTATGATGCGGGCAGTCAGCGTATCCTGAAAACTGCCGTACAGAAAACCGGTAACAGCACACAGACACAGCAGGTGATCTATCTGCCGGGGCTGGAGCTGCGAAGCGGAAAAGAAAATTATCAGGTGATCTGCGCCGGTGTTGCCGGGCGGGCACAGGTACGGCTGCTGCATTGGCCGGATGGTAAAAAAGATCATCAGCGGTTCAGTTACGACAATCTGATCGGCAGCAGCGGCCTGGAAACGGACGGCGACGGTAACCTGCTGAGTCAGGAGGAATATTATCCGTTCGGCGGCACAGCTGTGCTGGTGGCCGGTGCGGACAGCGGCATTGACTACAAAACCCACCGTTATTCCGGTAAAGAGCGGGATGCGACCGGGCTGTATTACTACGGCTACCGCTATTATCAGCCGTGGGCAGGGCGCTGGTTGAGCTCAGATCCGGCGGGAACCGTTGACGGACTGAATCTGTATTCAATGGTGGGGAATAATCCGGTGTCGTTTTTTGATACGAACGGATTAAGCCGGACGCAGCAAATAAATGATTATGCAGAATTTATGGGGGCGGCAAAAGCGGCAATTCATAAAATTCACACCTATATTGATGCTCTGGCGAATCCATCCCGTATGGCCGCTGCTGAGCTACGTTCTGTAGCGAGAAAAGCAACGACGTACGGACTTAAAACAGCCGGCGGTATTGGCGGGGTTGCAGCAGGTGTTGCAATTGCGGCTTCTGTTACTGTTGCTCTTCCTGTCGTGGCGCCGGTTGTTATCGGTACTGCAACTGTGGGGGGGATCATAGGGGGGATAGCCGCCGGAGTTGCCAGTGAAAAAGCATTTGATCTGGGGGTCAATGCTATTTTTGACAAAAATAAATTCCAGCCGACCCGGGTTCAGACCAGGAAAATGCAGGAATCACTGGCACAGGCCGGTGGAAATTTCTTTGCCAATCAGGTTAAAGGCCAGCTTGATTTAAGAGAACAAATAAAAACACACGGGTCAGCAAAAGCAGCTTCAGCACTGGAAGAGGTTCTGGATCTGGGCGTTAAGCTTCCTGTAAAAGCACTTTTGGATACAGGATTGGAGCTCAATGATTTCAGAGGAATAACGATAGCAAAAAGGGATAAAATCACAGGTGTTCTGGATGCAGTCTCTTCCGGACTGTCATCTGATAACCACAATGAAATTATGGGACTGTTTGATGATAAAGGGACTGACAGTGTCAGAAAATATGGTACGCTGAACACAGGGCGGATTTTCCGTATGAGTTATACAAAAGATAAACTTTCTGATATGCGGACTGAGTTACTGACCAGAGTCAGTGATGTCAGGAGAATGCTGAATAATCCGGATATTTATAAAGGAAAAGCAGCAAAAGCTCAGGTTTCCGGGGAAGCATTGTTTTTCCATCAGAAAACAATAACCCGCAGAGCATCAATTTGATTAATAAAATATGAATTAACAAACTACGCTGTAATATTTGTAATTATTTTTGAGTAATTGTAATAATCAGAAAGCACTCCGGCTGGAGTGCTTTCTGAATAATAAAATAATGTAAATTTATCTTATTATCCGGCGTTATGATTTTTAATATGTTGATTATAATTATTTATTTTTACTGTCAGTTCCCCGCCATCAGTTTGATATCCGAGAGTTTTTTTAGCATAACACCGGCCCTTGCTATTACTTAGTTACCGTGGGTATTGAATCTAATTTATTATTTAATGCGTGCATTAATATCTTTGCTTTACTATTTAAGATTAATTTATTGAGTGTTATAGAATTTATTTGTTGAATTATTATCGATGGTTTTTTTCTTGATATTTTTTTTGTTATTTTTTTTATTTTTCCTAAAATAAACAACTATCCGCCGGGGCAATATCAGATTTGTGCGGATATTTATTCCCTTAATAAGGACACTATTAATGAGCAAAACAGAAAACACGTTACATAAAAAAACACCGTCGGTGACGGTACTGAGCAACCGGGGGCAGGCGGTACGTGATATTGTGTATCACCGCCATCCGGATACCCCGGAGAAAACCGATGAGCGCATTACCTACCATCAGTTTGATAAACGAGGATTTTTAGAGAAGAGTGCTGATCCGCGTATGCAGGCATCCGGGCTGAGCAATTTCCGCTATGTCACCTCACTCTCCGGACAGGTGCTGTGTACGGAAAGCGCGGATGCAGGAATATCGCTGACACTGAATGATGCGGCAGGGCGACTGATGATCAGCATCAGTCAGATCTGCACGGATAAGGGGCAGGATAACTGCAGCAAGGCCGTGACTCAGACTTTCCGGTATGAAGGTGCGGATTCAGCCGGGCGTCTGCTGAGTATCACTGAACAGACCGCCGGGCAGAACGCT
Organism: Morganella sp. HMSC11D09; assembly: GCF_001807955.1. NCBI lineage: Bacteria > Pseudomonadati > Pseudomonadota > Gammaproteobacteria > Enterobacterales > Morganellaceae > Morganella > Morganella sp. HMSC11D09. The sequence continues at coordinate 618 of NZ_KV791710.1, read as the reverse complement.
CAGGTAACTGAACGTTTTATGTATGCAGGCAACAGTGAGGCGGAGAAAGCAAAAAACCTCGCGGGTATCTGTACACACCATTATGATCCGGCCGGGCTGATGCAGACGGACAGCATTGCGCTGACCGGCGTGCCGTTATCCATAACCCGTCAGTTGCTGAAAGATGCGGATAAGCCGGTTAGCTGGCCGGAAAGCAATCCGCAAACATTATTATCTGCTGAAAAATACACCACACAAACCATTGCAGATGCGACCGGTGCGGTGCTGAACACCACGGATGCGGCGGGTCATCAGCAAAAAGTGACTTATGATATCGCCGGATTACTGAACACCAGCCGGGTGACGGTGAAAGGCGGCGCGGAAAAAATCATTATCAAGTCTGTGACGTATTCCGCTGCCGGGCAGAAGCTGTGTGAGGAGCACGGTAACGGTGTAGTGACCACTTACACTTATGAACCGCAAACCCAGCGCCTGATTGCCGTCAAAACCGAACATCCGGCACGGAAAAATGTATTTCAGGATCTGCGTTATGAATATGATCCGGTCGGTAATGTGCTGTGTGTGACGAATGACGCCGAGGAGACGCGCTTCTGGCATAATCAGAAAGTGGTGCCGGAA
>NZ_KV791709.1:0-2451 GCF_001807955.1 Morganella sp. HMSC11D09 | reverse complement strand
TCAGTACATTGCTGACGACTCTTAACCTTTACGGGGATAAGCCCTTTAAACCCGGCGGCAATTGATGACCAGGTTACAGATTCCGGGTTATCCGCAACCCATGCCCCCCAGCGTTCTAATATCATCTGAATATTGCTCATCGTTTATCTCTCCGCACTCCGTACAGCGCATTATCCAAAAACGCCGATCCCGTATGACCGGTTCATAAATCTAAATAACAACTCCAGCTGGCTGCCGTGTTTCCGCTCCCAGGCGTTAACGTCACGGTGTAACTCGTCATGGTGAATACGGCACAGCGGGATGGTGAAAATGTCGTGTGCCTTTGTACCGGTACCGCCGCTGCCGTGCCCGATGATGTGATGCGGGTCATCTGCCTGCTGACCACATACGCAGCACAGCTGACTCTTCACCCATTGCAGGTACTTCGGACACTCCCAGCGCTTTAACTTCGGGATCCGCATAAAACTTGCTGGTGGCTCCGGCTCTATATCAGGAACAACGACCGGTTTTATCTGCTCTACGATGTCCTGAACAATCCGGCTGTGTGAGCACGTCCGGTGAACAATGGAATGCTCCGTCATGGTGCCGGTTATCTCTTCTTCCGGTGACTGCATCAGAATGTAAGAACAGATGAAGGCCGGAAGATGCTCACTGACACGATGCATCACAGACCAGGTGAACAAATCGGAAGGATTCAGAAGATGGCCGCCGGGCAGCCGCAGGTCGGTAAAGATACTGCGTGCCACAAATGCCCGCTGGTTGCGTAACAGAATTTTGTCCGCCTGCTGCTGGCAGTACTCTCCCTTCCTGAGAATATTGTCATGATGCCAGCACGTCCGGATAAAACCGTCTTTGTGGCGGGTCATGGTCAGTTCATGGTGATGATACGGATCTGCTTCGTCGTCAATCTGGCAATGATTTACTGATGAAACGTAATGACGAAATCCCTGTAAACCACCGGCAGCTTTTACCACGGCGGGATTGTCCAGGAAACGCAGTACCCGCTCATCTGTCAGCAGCGGCTGTGCATCTACCGGAACGCGGCCGGACGGAATGCCATCCATTGAACGGGGAGCCGCACTCACAACATAACGGGCACCGTTCCGGAAGTTGCAAATCTCAGCACCGGGATTAAACACCAGGATCCGGGTATCTTTCTGAACAAAGCCGGTTAACAGGTAATTCATAAGGCCACCGCCGGAGTCATCATCAGTGCCAGCAGTTCCGCTGATTTGCTCTCAAAGAAATGCGGCTGCGTTTCCCTCGGGTTCGCCGGAGATGTGATATTTTTGCCGTACAGAAGCCCCTTTGATGTAACAGACCAGAACAGTTTTTGTGTTCCCTTCGAACCCGGACGGGCTTTCTGTTCGACAATCCCCAGTTCAGCAAGACGTTTGTATGCTCTGGTCGCAGACAAGGCTGCATTGTGATTTTTCAGCAGCGTAGTAGGGAAGTTGTCGGTCTGCTGGAGCCATCCACCGCGCCCGCCGGTGCATCAATCGCATAGGAGGGAGCCAGATCCGGAAGACCAGCCATCTTTTGCAGTTTCTGATACCCGCCCAGTTTTGAGGAATTCGACAGATTCAGCGTTTTCGCCATAGACTCCAGCAGGATAGCGCCTGCCTGTACCTTATCGGCCAGCTGTACCGCCTGCTGTGTTCCGGCCACCGCATCAAACGTGCGGATTACTTTCAGGTTGAACAGCGGGCTTATCCACATGGCATAGGCATAAACAACCTCACGGGCAACATATGTCCCCTGCTCCATACCGCCGCGAATGGTGTTTACAGAGGCGATGCTCATATCTGAGCATCGGTCAATTTCCGAACACAATGCCTGTGTTGATTCCATCCGCATAAAGTTAGATGGCTTATGGCGCTCTTCACCCCCGGCGGCACGGTGTAAATCATTCAGGCAATAGCGACCGGCCATGTCCCGGCGCACATTAATACCGTCAACAATAATCAGATTGCTCATCGTTTATCTCTCCGCTCATTAAGCGCAGCCGTATACTGCGCCTCACATCGCCAGACCGTTTTTTCTTCTCAGTTCCCGTTGTTTTGCCGTGAAGGCCGTAAACAACCGGTTATAGACGGATACAAATTCCCGTTCGGTGAGAGTGGCCCGGTTCTCTTCCGGTACCGGGTCCGTACAGCGGACCTTTTTTACTCCCCGCCGACAGGCTGCCACCAGTTCCTCATATTCGCGGACTTTCTCCTGTGCATCCGGCAATATCCGGAAAGCCATCCGGTCATTCCCGCGCCACCGGGTCGGCGTAACCGCTTCAATCTTCGCTAAAACCCTGACAGCTGACTGGCTGATACTGCGTGATACGCCGTATTTCTCCATGATGTACCCGGAGGTGATTTCAGTTCCGGCCGGTTCCTCTGCCGCAATTCGGGTGTAAAGCATCATCACGCAGCCTCCCGTTCTTTTGCGGCCTGCTCTGTG
>NZ_KV791708.1:0-53121 GCF_001807955.1 Morganella sp. HMSC11D09 | reverse complement strand
CGGATATTATAAAAAATCGTCGCCAATCGTCCAGATTTACCCTGATGGCCATTATGAAACCAACGACGAATCCGAAGGCGCGGAAGTCCGCCGTACCGGCACCGGCCAATATCATATTACCGGCATTCTTGGTTATAACTCAGATGGCGCATGGGGTGTAAACGGCGGTATTTCGGTACCGAAAGATAATAACGGCCTTGAGCTGGTTTATGTCGATGATAGGGTGCAGAGTGACGGCAGTCTGATTATTGAAACCTGTCACCGTCAGCATGCGCATTTGCCGGAACGTTTCCAGAACTGGCGGCTGAAAGAGGTCACCCCGGAAGGTGAGCGCCTTTTCTATCAGGACGGTGAGCTGTGTGATTTGCCGGAATCAACCCGTCTTGATGTGCGTGTCGAAATGCCGCAGGACTCTGTGTGGAACATTAAACAGCGTGAACTGGCTGAACAGATGGAACGTGAGCAGGCAGAGCGTGAGGCGAAGGAAGCAGCAGAGCAGGCCGGAGACACAGAGGAATAAAACAAAGCCGTGCTGATGGATGTCCGGCGCGGCTATTTGCGTATGTTGCAATAATTTAACAAAATTGCACAGTTATCATATTCAGGAGAGGTAAGGTAATCAGATAATAACCCGTTTAAAGAAACATTAAGTGCGTGAGCAATCATCACAACAGTATCTATGGTCATTGATGTTTTCCCAGACTCATAGCGCGATACCTGTTGTTGAGTGAGTCCGGTGAGCTGAGCCAGTTGGCCTCCCGACATCCTGAGGGATTTTCTTGCTTCCTTAATTCTGCGTCCGACATTGGTACTCACAGGGTTTCTTCTGTTTTTCATAAAGAGGACCAGGTAAATTAGTAATCATTGTGTTTTACTTTCCCTGAATATACTGATGGTATTGATTTTTATCCGGTGATAATTTTCTAATAATAATTTATTTTATCAATTAAAATCAGATTTCTGTAATGGTTTATTGAGATTTTTACGGAGTATGCCATTTGTCAAAGAAGAGCCCGTTTATATCATCCTCAATTATACTAATGGCGTCTGGAAAGGTAGTTGCCGGACTATCAGGGTGCGGTATCCATCTTTTTTCCGCCTGATAATACAGATTCCAGTGTTTGTGTCTGGAGTCGTATGTGATTTTCACCACATCTTTTTTGATTTTTCCTAAAAACCACGGAAGATGTTTAAATTCTGAGATCAATATGTTCCATCCGTTAATGTTATACATTAAATCTGATTCATCATCGGTATATTCAGGAGGTCTGCGCTTCTCCATGAAGGACTCTATGCATTGTGTAATATTGGCAATCCCCATGTTTTTTAATGTCATGCATTCTCCCAGAATCGGCTGTTAGTTTATGCACAGAACTACTACCCACAAGATGGAGTTGGATTTCCATTCTAATACTACAGCTAATGCTATGGTCGTGGTAGTTAGCAGTATCGGCAGATAATGATGAAAGATAGATAATTTATTCATACAAGAGCGTTGTGTCAGGCTTTGTTTATACATTTTGTACATTAAATTAAAGTAGTTACTATTAAGAGTAGGTTAATAAATTATCAAAGCACACGTTTGCTTCTCAAATTTTAAATACTTTACATTTTCGGTATCCAGTTATGATCTTCCCAAATGTGTACAGACATAGTGTAATGTACTGAAGGTAGAGGAAAAAGTCTGATGAAGTAGAGGTGGGGTTCAAAAATAGTTTACGCCCGAAGTTCATCAAGTGTTTAAGTTGGCTGGTAAATAAAAAAGTATATGGCTTGTATCTGATTGTTTAGTAATGATTTGTAAAATCCATCCTCAAAAAAAGGGGCGAATTTCTTGATTTAAAATTTCAGAAATGAATAATTATCCGCTCTTTTTTACATATCGTTACTATTTCAGAAATTAACACATGACGAATATAACTACTTTAATTAAATTAACATTTATCTCCATTTGTTCAATGCTATTAAGTGCCTGTAATGGTCTTTCGCATCAGTACTCAACATATGATACGTTAGCGGGGATCATCGCCCCAACAGGACAATATAGCGAATGGCACACGAATAGTGATAATTATTCCTCCGGAAATAGTGATACCCAGACAAGCAGGGATTGTATAGAAAGTGAGGCAAGAGAACACCATGCTAATGGTATAACCACTGTTCGTCAGAGCAACTGCAATGGCAGAAGTCAAACTCAGAGTAACAGTCGTAGCCATAGCCGCTCCAGTAGTGTCGGTTTTAGTGTTAAAGGACCTGTAGGGGCTAGTTTGGGGTTGATTGATCAAATAAAAGATATGAACAAATCTCACAATAATGATGTTATTGGTAAAGATATGTTTAATGAGTTCGGTTTTTGATCAATATTCTTTTAATTTGTTATTAAAATTATTTTGGTTGTCATGTGGGGACTGGATACAGTCCCCCTTGCTTAGATATAAATCTATATCAACCTGCATTACAATCGATTAATACAGCTTTATCATTTCCTTCAACTAAATCTGCTTTATTACCTTTTGTATAAAGTTTGTATGTATAATTTTTATTCATAGCTTCATAGTTTGCTCCTGAGGCCATTTTCATTATTTTCATCGGGATCATTTCGTTCATTTGATTGATGATGGCATAGCTATTTTTTGCTGTATTGATATAGATAACTTCCATTACCTGATTCTTTTCACAAGAATAAGACACTTTGGTAATTTCATCACCTTCAGCCGCAGTTGAGAAACCGGAGAATAAAATCCCTAAGCTAAGCATGGTGGTGGTGATCAGTGATTTCATATATATCCTTACATGACATTAAGTTAGAAATATTAATAAGACCCTTTGTGTTATCTGAATAATTTTAAAAGATCAATCTTAATTACAAATAAGATTTGTCTTATTTTTCATTTTGTGGTTATTTTTAATATGTTATTTAATCATAAAAATATTTCTATTGCAGAGCAAGTGTGCAGTATACAAAATAATCCATATGAAGTGATGCTGCGAGTAGTGTTAGAATCATTTGGTAGATAACGGTAAAATGACGCTATACTTTATTAATATACTGGAGATTTTTTGGATAAAAATAGTGAATTGAGTTGCCACTTATCCTTTTTTAAAACGGAAGATAGTAGAATTGATCTAATCTTTGTCATAAGACTAACTGCCCTAAGGATGAAAGACAATAATGGCTTTTTGCTAGTTTTCGTCGATGACAGGGTGCAGAGTGACGGTAGTTTAATCTGTCATCGTCAGCATGCGCATTTGCCGGAACATTTCCAGAACTGGCGACTGAAAGACGTCACCCCGGAAGATGAGCGTGTTTTCTATCAGGACGGCAAACTGTGTGATCTGCCGGAATCCATCCACCTCGATGTTCGTTTGGAAATGCCGCAGGGCTCTGTGTGGAATGAGAAGCAGAGTGAACTGGCTGCCTTTTTATTGATAGGAGAATGTGATTGTTGCAATACCGATGACTGTTCCCGGAGTTATATTTCTGCCTGTATTTACATATCTGACTTTAAGCTGTACTGTCGGTGACGTTTCCGGGACAGATGACAATTGCCACTGATTTTCATTCCTTTTTATCGGTGAGTCCGGGCCAAATTTTAGCGCAGTCACATCGTTATTTTTATATATTTTAAGGCCAATACCAGTTGCTGTTGATGCCTTTGTCAGAGTCAGTAAATCTCCCCGGTTTGCAGGGTTTGTATTATCCGTTAATGTGGCATAGGCTATTACACCAGGTTCACAGTTAAGCCGGATATCTGCTACTCCCCCAAATGTCTCATTCCCAGTATGTGGTAGTGATACCATTGATATCGTTGGCAATGTTACTACCATATTTGGTGAAGTCTGAAGTGTGCATGAACGGGCTTCATTATTTATAAGCATATGATTCAAAGAGAATCTGAACTCAGTCTTACCGGTAAAAATACTGCCATTCATTGCCCGTAGCCGAATGCTGCCGATTGGCGTAAAGGGAATATTGAATTGTCCGGTGGTACTGCGCTTCAGAATCACTGGTTTAACATATACTGAGTAACCCTGACTGCTGCCGGAACAAAATTGATGAAAAACATCACTCCAGTTATTCCCGCTCATAGGTTTTGCTGAACCGAAATTGGTATCTCCTGCCCAGATTATCAGGCCAACATTATCTGTCAGTTTATAGATACTTTGACTGTTAATGTTACCCACAACAGGCAAGTCTATTTTTGCATCAAGACCTCCACATGCCCAAGATGATTTATAAGGAAATTTATATGCATCCCTTAATCCTATTGTTGTTCCGGTATCATAAACGAAAGGAACATTATCCATTGAATATTGACGAGTATAACTTCCTCCGTCCAGACCAAGAACAACATCCTGTGTATTAAATTCGATCGGAAATGCCTGAATAGACGAAATCAACCCTGTAACAAAAACAATATATTTGACATAGGGTGCTTTAATCATGGCTGTATAAATCATAAATATTTTCCACTGTTTATCGATTGATTTAATATCTTTTTGTATTAAAACACCTTTTAAAAGAATATCTGTTAGCTTATTGTTTTTAAATTATCACAGTGTTGTGGTAATAATTCACTGACAGGGACATTAAGTGCTCTGGAAATATAAACTAATGTATCTACCATTATTGTGGTTTTCCCTGTTTCATAACGAGATATTTGTTGTTGACTGATGCCAACAATCTGAGCCAGTTGTTTGCCTGACATACTGAGAGATTTTCTTATTACCCGAATTCTATGTCCTACTTGGGCGCTTATATAAATATTTTTATTAGTCATAATAGTTCAAAAGCCATGTGTAAGTAAGGTTGTCGATTTCTTATGATGTTGATTCAATACATAAGGCCCGGTTGTTTTTTATTGGTGGAAATAGTGGTGTCATCATTTTTTATGCATGTGACGGGTTGGATGTCAGGTATATAACTTGATGGTTTTATCTGTGTTTTATAATCGAATGTACATTTTTCAGTATTATTTGTGCCCCACACGATTTCCAGTCTTCCTTTTTCTGCCAATCCTTTAGTGAATAATCGTCCACCCTGTACAACATATCCGACAGATTGACCTTTTTCGTTAAATGCTTCTGATGCCATTGGCGGAAATGAACCATCATTAGTAGTGATATCAAACAGCATCGTTGTTCCTGTGTTAGTAGTAAAATTTACTAAGGTAATACTGTTTGCTCTTGGAATGACTTCACGTTCGGTCGCAGATAACTCAACGTTCAAAGGTAAATCGCTGGGGTCAATGCTAATTCGGTTGATTGCATAAGGAGTGACATAAGGCATAATTCCGTTTCCCCAATAATCTAATCGATTGCCGGGGGCATTGTTAATGGCTGCTCCATTAGCACCATTAGCATGAATAATGGTGAAAGTATCACTCAGGTCGTTACTTAGAGTCAGGCCATATGGGTGCATAACAATTGCACCTGAGGCACCAAATGAAAATTGCCGGTTATGATTACTATCATTGCCTGCGGATGATGACAAGACTGCAAACGGGGAACGATAACGTCCGTTTACAGAATAACCTGATGAGTGATTTTTTTGTGTATTAGCAGATATTCCGTATGAATATTGATTGTTACTGCCCAATGTACCGCTAATGGCTGTCTGGGCGCTGTTATTTCCATTTTGATTATAGTTTAATGTTGTTGACAATAATGGTGTTTGCGGACCATCACCAAGTGGTATAGCAAAATTAAAATAAACCCTCTCATCACTACGACCTGTATTATTGTTTTGGGATTTTGAGTAACCGAGTTGATAATTTACCTGACGAAAGAAATTACTATATCCAATTTGGTACTCATTACTGTTCTTCAGTTGGTTCCAGTAACTGTATGTTGTTCCGGCAAGATAAATGTTCCCGTTGTTTTCCCCCATATTTTGATTTATGGATAGCTGAAACTGATTTCTGGGACGATAACTAGTATATTTAATAGTAGTATTATCAATATAAGATGTATTATTAGCCCACATAATATCACGAAGACTGTAATAATCTTTTGAGGAATAACGGTAAGCAGCTAAAGTTATATTTGTACTGGTTTCCGGAACACTAATATTATAACTGGTATGCAGACTATATCCTTTATGTGTGGTATCTGAGTTAGTCAATTTTGCATCTGAAAGGGTAATATCAGATGCAATCGCACCATAGGGGGTGTTGAATGCAAGTCCGATTAATCCGGCAGTATAGTGCGGCGCCGTAGTTAAACCGCTATTTAATGTAATGTCATTAAATAACCCATATTGAAGTGTTCCCTGGAAAATAACATCATCGATAGTTTCATTACTGTAACGATAGCGACCTATTGCTAATTGGTAGCGTGCATAACCGGGGCGCACCAGCTGTGCGACAGACGCAAATGGTACGGTGAAGGAGCGTACTTGCCCATTCGACTCTGTTACCTGGACGGTCAAATCCCCGCCATATCCGCTGGGGTAGAGGTCATTAATAGTGAAAGGGCCGCCGGGTACAGTTGTTTCATAGATAATATTACCATTTTGCCAGACAGTAACTCTGGCATTATTATTTGCAATGCCCTGAACTACAGGTGCATAACCCCGCTGTGAGCTTGGTAGCATTCTGTCGTCAGAAGCTAACTGCATACCCCGTAAACTGATACTATCTGTAAGTTGTCCGCTGGTGGTGAAATCGCCAAGCGTCAATTGCCCCCGTAACATCGGAATATCGTGCTGAAGATTGGTTTCAATACTGCGATAGCCGGAAGCATCACCATTACTCCAGCTTTCATTTCCACGATGTCTGAATGCCCAGCCAGCGAAATTAAATCCAGTTCTGAAGCCTAAATACGTTTGGCGGTTTTCTGTGCCTGAAGAACGGTATTGATAATGATTTACATCATATTTAACAAAAGCAGCCGGGACACCTGATTGCCACTGGTTAGGTGAAATGTAACCTCTGGGACGCTGTGCTATTAAAGCCTGTGGGATCTCGACATCAAGACGAAGAGTTGATAACTTGAAATGTGTCTTTGCTAAAGGAATTATTTGATTAATAGCAATACAATTATCTTTAGTTATTTTTTTGTTTTCATATTCTTTTAATATATCTGCGGTTAAATCGAGAGTTGAAATAAATTCCGGTGTGGCACAAAGTGTCGCCGAACCTGATTTAGAAGTATCGGAAAAATATAAATTAGTTTGGCCTTTTTTTTCTCCGTTGAGGTAAATATCAGAATAATATTGACCTGCAGGGATGGGGTTATTATAACTAAAGCGCCTTACATCAATTATTGGTCTTCCCTGAGCATGTTGTAAAAAGCTGGAATCAAATTCTGCTTCATCGGATTGTGACGCATAAACATCATAAGGTACCGCCCAGAATATTAAATAGATGTAAGCTAAAAATAGCGATAGGGGAAAGCAGTTATTTTTCCTGTAAGCAAAGTTTTTTTTCACAAAAACGCTCCCTTTTTGAATTCACTTCAGTACAGACTCACCTTTTTGGTAACCACCATAATCATTGATAACTGTCCACGTTACTTTATCTGCATTAAATAACATATTTTTAAGAGGGAATTTAATTGATGTAAAGGGAGCAACCATCCCCGGAGATTCGACTGAATATCTTTTCTCCTTCAATGTAATAACTATATTGTTATAGGTAATGAAATACGGAGTATTATTTTCGGCCTTGATAAAAGTTTGAGATGAATCCTGCTCTAATGACCAGGTGACTTTTTTATAGGCATCTAAAGGTGATAATTTAAGATTGCTGGGTCGGAAAAAAAACTTAATGCGACTTCGAATAGCTAATTGAAGATAATTGTTGTTTTCTGATTTTGTATCTTTATCAAATTTAGGCTTGGCTGGTATATCTAATACATTAAGATAAAATAGAGACTCTTTATTATTCGGTAGTTTTTCCTGAGTATAGGTTATTCTTAATGTCTGTCCTGATTTTGGCTCTATACGAAATACGGGCGGATTAATAATAAATGGAACTTTAACAGAATCCGGAGCACTTTCTGAATCACCTGTATCAATCCAGGATTGGATGAGTGAAGGTTCCGCTTCATTATTACTTAGCTGAATATTGATGCTTTTTTGCTGTGCGGGATAAATAACACGCGTTCCCATAATAATAACACTGGCATTTGATGATGAGGTGATAGCCAAAAAAACGAACAATAAGCAAGATGTTATTTTCATAATAGTTGACTTCCGAAGATAAGCTGGCATCCCTGCCTGTAATATTTTAAGGGTTGTTATTATTCGTAGGAAATTGTGTAATTTACTGTTGCTTTAACATCTCCCGGAGTTGCGGCTGCTGTTGCATAATATTGGGTGTTATAAGTTAATTTAACATCTGCGGCACTAATATTGGCTGCAGTTACCCCTTGCGCTGCGACATCTTTTCCTAATTTGATAGGTGTTGAACCATCAGCATTGAGTAACTGAATTTGAACACCTGTTGCTTTACCAGCTCCGGGTTCAATATTCAGATTGCCAGTAGTTGCATCAGTGGTTGCATTAGGTTCGAAATAAGCTTTGACTTTTTTTGCTCCTTCTGCAGCGGCAGGATTGCATCCGGAAAGTTCAATTACAAATGGTGTCAGGGCGGCCGTCTTTGCAGGTGTTGCTAATGCAGTTTTTGACACGGTTGGTAGTGTTACGGTCAGGTTATCGCTTCCTGACTTAACCGAACATGTCTGGTCAACAACTTTACCAATAAAGTTAATAGTACCGTCATATGCCATGACAGAACCTGAAAACAGCATAGATATAATACCTGAAGCGATATAACACTTTTGCATAATCAACCCTCTGAAAAGCCTTTTTGTTTAAAGTTAACAAAACATTGCAACGATTATTCATCATAAAAGGCGAATTGTTTAATTAAAAAATCTTTCAATAAGTAAAATTAATTTGCTTTGTAACTAAATGTTATGTCTTTTTAAAAAAACGCACAAAATGTTTATTCCGATGGGTTATTACTTAATCGATAGTTTTTAGCAATCGATACGGTGTCAATCGATCGATTTTAACGATCGTAATTGTTAAAATGGTGTCGAATATGTTAAGTTAAAGAGTGGGGATGAAACTCATGTTTTACCAGTGGGTTATGTGACGGATAGAAATCTACTTTTATTTTAAATGTTTAATATATGTTAATTATATTTTTTCATTTGAAAATCACTTATTTTGAGCGTATTTTTAGAGTCAATATCTGCTTTTCTGCTTTTTGTTGGTTTTTTTGATTGTCGACTTGTGTTTTGATATGGGAAAAAATGGTATCAAATATATAGCGGATCACTTTTTTATAACATGCCTATTTTTATTCAAAATGATCTATTCAATGAATTAGTGATGATAAAAATGAGATTTATCTTAGTTTACTTCTAAAACTAAATAGTAATTAATTAATAATCAATGCAGGACTATATAGCTAAACAGGTGACCCAGATTAAAAAGGAGGTTAGTAATGATAATGATGAGATTGAAGATAAGTTTATTTTTAGTATATGTTTTCTATATGCCCCTATCTTATGCTGCCAGTTTTTGTAATGGAACACCTAAACATTTTATTCTTACACCGAATATAAATGTTGAAAATATTAATATACCTATCGATTCTGTAACATATCCAATTCAAATAGGTAGTTCAACTTATTACAGTGAGAATGTGCTATTTGACTATTGTTGGCCTTATTATATGAGAGAACAGGCGAGAATCATGAGACCTGTTATGGGGCAATATAATGGTCAGGATGTTTATGATATTGGTATTCCTCACGTGGGGATGACATTTACTATTGCTGATAGCCAGGAAGGCGGATTTGTTGGCGGAATACCAATGACTGGGAATAATAAAATAAATGTCGTACCAAATTATGATCATATGTATCTAATTCCACGTGTTGGTGCATCAATAAAGATTGGTGTTATTGCTATGGATAGATATCCTATAGGTATTATAAGGGTTCCTCCAATAAAGGTTGGTGAATTTTCAATTGTATCATCGAATAATGGAGTTAATAGTTTAGGTGGCGTCTCTGATATTATCTTAAATAGTTTTAATATTGAAGTTAATTCAAAGACTTGTAATTTATCTCAGCGTAACTATACTGTTCCTTTGCAGGCTGTATATAAAAACCAATTCCCTGACGTGAACTCTGAGGTATTTGGCGGTTCCGTAAAGTTACAGTTATACTGCCAAAGTGATATTGATGTTTTTGCGACACTGACGGATACAACAAATCCTGCTAATTATAGTACTATACTTTCCTTGAGTGAAACATCCTCAGCTAAAGGTATTGGTCTTCGTTTGTATAAGAATGGGAGTTCTGAGGCGTTAAACTTTGGGCCTGATTCCGCAGTTAAGGGAAATATCAATCAATGGAAGGTATCACAATATAGGGGTGAGTTATCGCCCGCAGTGAATTTAACTGTAAATTATATTAGGCGTGGTAATATTAATCCGGGAACAGTATATGCACTGTCAACAATAACATTTTCTTACCAATGATATAAATTCACTTCTAAATAGGGTGAGCTGTTGTGGCGCAATTTTTTTTGATTACATACACGGTAATAAAGCTCTTCATAAGAAATTTCTGATATCTTTCGTAATGTCATCAGCGATGCTGACTAAAGTCCTTTCATTGTGTTTTATTGTTGTTGATTGGAGTGAATATCACTCACAAGAACATCATATACTTCGTACCAAATTTGTGATTGGTGCTCAATTCTTTTATTAAGTCAGATAATTTCTTCACTTGAACAATAAAATATAACTGTACAAAATGTATAATCTAGGCATATAAAAACGCTCAGTTGGGACTTGTTGGACGTATCCGAGGGAACACTCAGCTAAGATTAGAAAAATAGGGTGAGTTTTGGTTTAAATCATAGGGTTTAAAGCGACTATAACCTCATAATTTTTAGGATTTAGCATGTTATCAAAGGCAGAATATGTTCGTTGAGATGGTTGTTTTTATAAAAGCCCCAATACAGGGAGATAGTTAAAAAATCACGATATTGAATGGCACGAAAATCTCAAGTCAAAGGTTGGGTTTGGCAGCGAGGGCGACCTCGGTCAGCAGGGACAGGATGCCATCTTTGCCTGTTAGAGCCTGACTATCCTGAAATGCGTTCAGGGCGCTGGATGATGATGAGTGTATCGCTATGGGTAGGAGTGGTGGGACATATTTGGGACACAAATGGTTTAAGATGTGCTTTATACCTTTTCAATCTTTTTAATTGTTGGGACGTGAAAGCGTGATTTAATGCGGTATCTAATTGATTAAAAAACAAAACTACTGACTTATAATCAGTAGGTCACCAGTTCGACTCCGGTAGCCGGCACCATATTAAAGCCCGCGATATCTTTGATATCGCGGGCTTTTCTTGTTGCCGCCTACCTCAAATGTTCACACCGTTTTGCTTTCCTTTGCACCACCTGACGATTAACATTAGGGAAACTGATTATTGGAGTAGTGTGATGGCTAATTTGAAAATAACTGTTGTCTGTTTAGTGGCATTATCTCCCTTATTATTCTTGTCTGATGCTTTGGCTAAAAATTGCAAGAAAGGAATTCCCTGCGGCAACTCATGTATATCAGCAAACAAAGTTTGCAGGATAGGAACAGCAAACAGTTACAGCACAAAGAATTATAGTAATAAATCCATATCAACTAATAGTAAAAAATCTCTGCACGGCTCAACAGTGGCAGCAACAGGCGGAGTAAGCGCGGATCATTGGCTGGCAGGTCTTCTGGCAGTGGCGGTTCAATCGGTTCTGGTGTTGCTTATAATTGTATTTATTCTAAGGCTGTGATCGTTGGTGATGCCATGGGCCCTATGCAAGGCCGATTTCACTCCACGGTATCATTGAGCAACTCAGCATTCACTGCGTTCAGGCCTGACGGCAGTAAAATCTCCAGTCCGAAGATGAAAACAAAAAAGAATGGTTATTACTTTGAGCAGGATGATAAAACTGTTTATGTCATATCAGTGGATTATAAAGAATACGCTGTTTCAGATTTCAAAACTAAAACCACTGAGCAATGGGCCGAGTGCCAGTGATAGTGAAATAATATTGTGATATTGTCATGTGAATTTATGAATACTAAATAACTATTGATGGTGTATCGGCTGTTTGTGGCTGAAAAATGCAGAGTTATCATTTAAATATATCCGAAACCCTTGCAAGATATTTATCTTCATAAAACGGTGAAATGGAGTTTTTTATCACGGTATGATTTATTTCTGTTTCCCCGGAAACGATTTTATTCAGAATGTCAGCGAGTTTTTTATTATCTCCGACAGGATATAATTCACCATTTACATACGGACGAATAATATCTGCAGGTCCTGTCGGACAGTCTGAACTGACAGTATAAATACCATAGCTGTTTGCCTCACACAGCACCATCGGCAATCCTTCGTATGCGGATGTTAAAATAAGCGCAGAGACATTTTTTATTTCTTGTTCTATGTAATTCCACGGGCTTGATTGCCAGCCATGCCAGATGATTTTATCGTCTATTTTCAGATCGTGAGCCAGGCTAGTTAATTTTTTTATTTCGGAGTCATCGCCGGAGCCGACGATATGCAATTTCCAGTCACCATGAACACCGGATAATGCGCTGAACAACTCCCTCATGTTTTTTTGTCCTCCGCACATTAAGCGACCGACATATAAAAAATTTATCGCATTGCCACAGCTGATTGTTCCGGATTGTTCCGGAACCGGGTTGTAGATCGTATAAATATCCGCAGGGTTGATACCCATTTCTGATAACTGAGTTGCTATACCACTACTGATAGACAGGTGTTTATCCGTCAGCCTGATATATTTGGCTTTATATGAGCCGGTGACAGAGAAATGATTCCACGAGAACAATGGAATTCTTTTAAATGCGAAGCGCAAAGCCAGTCTTGAAATGTAACAACCAACAGAATCAAAGGCAATGACATAATCCGGATTTATTTTTTTAATAACAGAAGCGAATTGACAGGCAAAATAAACTCTCTTCAGCTTCCCGTTTTTTAGTGATGAACTGAAGCGTGTAAACGGGTTATTACCGAGCCACGTATCGTCAACACTATTATTCAGTTCATTAAAAAAGACGAAAGATATCTGATAGTTTTTCCCGGATTCAGTCAGTAATCTGCTGAATGTACTGAATACGGTTTCCATGCCTCCAAAACCGCTGATGTTACGACCGGCAATGATGATTTTGGTTATGTCAGACATGCTGTCTCTTTCCCGTGAACTGAGGTGGTACAGACAATTTAACATAAGTATCATTACTTACCAAAACTAATCGGCAGCTTGATTTTTTTAGGTAGTCATTATGATAAGGTATCCATGCTTAAAAATAAATCATACGGATATTATCTGTGACCTGACCTGCGTTAAATGTGATTTCTCCTGTGGCACAATAACGGAGAGTTAAGGGATAACAGCCGCTGATGTCTGGTTTTTATCTTTGTAAGCTGTCACCGGGAAACAGAAGGTCTGGTATGAAAAAAGTGGTGGTTATATCCTGTTTGCTCTTTTCATCTGCGTCTTTTGCAGTCAGCTTTGATTGCAGTAAAGCACAGAGTAAAACACAGAGTAAAACAGAAAAACTGGTGTGCGATAGTCCGTCATTATCTCAGGCAGATGATGAATTATATGCAGATTACCTGCAGGCAAAAAAAATCACCGGAAACAGTGATGAGTTTAGAAAAATTGTCAGAGAAAACCGGAAACTGAGATTACAGAATTGTGATACAGAAGCATGCCAGCTGGAATGGTATAAAAAATCATCTGTGCTGTTCCGGAATATTGCTGACAGTAAAAATCCGGCGTCAGCGCAGATATGCTACGAGGACGGGCAGCAGGTGACATTAACCGGTACACTGAAACGTGTTGTATTTCCGGGGCCGCCAAATTATGAAAGCGTGGAAGAGGGCGATGAACCGGAGCCGTATTGGGTTCTTTTTACCAAAGCACCATTGACCTGTATAAAAGACAGTCCGGACTGGGGCAGTAATGACCAGTTTCAGTTGATAGTAAGAGGCGATTTTTACAGCAAAAATCAGCATTATCTTAATCAGCAGGTCTCTGTTACCGGCGAAATGTTTTATGCCGAAACCGGGCATCACCATACACCGGTACTAATTGATGTGACGGCAATAAAAGGCGTGAAGGTTATTTCACCGTCAGATAACCACTAATTCTGTGTTTCACTGATAGTTGCTCCGGATATTCACAAGGCTAATCTCCCTGTTATTTCCGGAGCAGATTAACATCATCCATAAAAATACTGTATATTTATCCAGTTTCCTCTCGGGCGGGCTTTTTCTGTCAGT
Source organism: Morganella sp. HMSC11D09 (assembly GCF_001807955.1). NCBI lineage: Bacteria > Pseudomonadati > Pseudomonadota > Gammaproteobacteria > Enterobacterales > Morganellaceae > Morganella > Morganella sp. HMSC11D09. The sequence continues at coordinate 38,783 of NZ_KV791708.1, read as the reverse complement.
GTCCCGGCGACCTGAGCGGGCACTGAAGAGTAGCTGATACCGGGAAATAAATACGGATACTATACAGGTGAATATTATGAGCAGAGACATTCAGACGATACTGTTGCACTGGGGCGGTTGGGCAGCGGGTGGTCACTGTGCGGGCATGGGCTGGGCCCGTGTTTCATCCGGATTCCGGGAACTTGCTCAGAACAGCAGTAAACAGAGACCCTCATGCAGCGATGAGGATGGCCGGGTTATCGATCGTTGTGTATCCATGCTGGGGACGGCCGGTCTGGAACGTGAACGCGACTATATTACGGATTATTACGTGAAAGGGATGAGCAAGCGGGCGATCGGGCGTAAATATAAAGTCCGCGAGGATGAAATCCGTAAACAGGTACAGAGCGCGGAAAGCTTTATTTTTGGTTGTCTGGAAACACTGGCAGTGCAACTGGATATGGATAGTTTATATAAAGCCTATCCTGATGTCCGGAGCACATTGGTGCGGCCGCAAACGGCATGCTAATCTGTAAAAAATAACGAATTACATATTGAAAGGCATTCAGATTCTGAGTGCCTTTTTGTCGTTATGGCGGGATGTTTTTCCGCAGTCCGGAGCACATTAGTGCGGCCGCAAACAGCATGCTAATCTGTAAAAAATGACGAATTGCATCTTACGGTGAAGGATATGCCGCGCAAAAGTCGTCGCCGGTTTCTTTCAGTTCAGTCAGTTCATAAGCCATGACGTCTTTGTTATCTTTAACGGTATGATAGCGGGATTTGAGTTTTACTATCAATGAATCCGGAACAACATCATTGTCATCAGGATCACGCTTTGCACAATAAAAAAAAAACATCGCTTTTTGCAGCACAGAAACCGGTAATACATCGTAATGGCCGGATAAATACTGAATAACATACTCACGGTGTTTATCTGATGACAGCAGTAAATATTCCATACATTGGGATTTAAAATAATCATTACTGATTACCGGCGATTCCATTATTTTTTTCCGGAATTCACAGGATAAATCAGGGTCACGTACAGAAAGCGCATCCAGATAAAAACCCGCTTCTTCTGCACCCTCGTCTTCACAATCCCAGTTGAAATATAACGGGTTGATATAACCTTGTTTCAGGTACAGCGCTAAACCATCAGCCAATTCCTGTGTTGATTTACTGTTGTAATCGTTATCCATGATGCCGGTTCCGGTTTTATGGTATATGGCGGATACCATTAATATACGGTTTCCTGACGGAAATTAAATCATTATTTATCTGTCATTATATCACTGCACCGAAATACGGTGTGTTCAGCCCTGCCTGTGAGCAGGGCTTTTTTATGGCCGGACAGGAGGCAGAGAGTATTCACAGGCACTGAGGTAAGAATGAATGATAAAGACATTGAATTAATTATTTATAACCAGCTGGTTATTGAGCTGAAAAATCACGGTATTACCATGGGCGTTAAGGCGGGTTTCTTTCCGGAAAATCATATCTCCGGAGAGGATTTTATTGCCTTTTATCCTGTTGGTGAGACACCGGCAGGATGGCAGAAACGCAGTTATGCCGTCCGCGGGCAGAATGCCAATCATACCGAAAGCCAGATAACTGAAAAAAAATACCGGGTTCAGGGGTTTATTACTGAATCTCAGACACATACCGCCGGTGATATTGTGGCCGCAGTCAGGATGATTGTGAATTCACTGCCCTTTACCGGTGTGCTGAATAAACAGGGAGTCGGCGTTCAGCGCGCCGGTGCTATCCGGGTGCCGTATCTGGCTGATGACCAGGGGCATTACAGACAGGCACCTTCTTTTGATTTCAATGTGACGTTTACCCGTACACTCCGCCCGGAGACCGGCGTTGTTTCAGCGCTGTTCCCGGATATTTACTGCATATAAGGTTTTACTATGCCAATTAAACAAACACGCTATGTCGATATCGCCTCTGCGGTCATCGGCGCTTCTGCTGTGCCTGAGCGTAAGCTGACCGCACGGTTATTCTCTGCTGATCCGAAAATTCCGGCCGGTCATGTCCTTGAATTTGCGCCGGGGCAGGTTGATGAACTGCTGGGGGCGGATTCACCGGAAGCTCAGTTTGCCCGTCAGTATTTCAGTTATGTCAGTCCGGCACCGGTCAGTAAACCGAAAGAACTGCAGATTGCCGCATACGCGCCGGTCGGACGCACACCAGCACTGTTCGGTATCAAAGCGGCCGCGCTGGCTGATCTGACTGCCGTCACCGACGGCACACTGTCCGTAACCATCGGTCAGACCACCAAAAACTATAAGGATCTGGATTTATCGGCGGCCAAATCCTATGCCGATATTGCCTCGCTGATCCAGGCAAAACTGAACGCTGAGAGTGAGCCGCAGTTCGCGGGCAGTTATCTCACTTTTAATGCACAAAAGAATGCGTTCGAACTGAACGGCGGTGTACAGGAGCATGTCTCCGCCGGTGTGGCGTATTCCGTTCTCGCGGATGCCATGGGACTTTCTTCCGGGCTGTCATCAGAAGGGCATCCGGCGCAGACACCACTGGAAGCTTTTATGGTGGCAGAGCAGGTATCTGACTCATTCGGCAGTGCGACGTTCCTCACTGAATTACCGGCGGAGCAGGCTGTGCCGCTGGCGCAGTATGTCGCCGGTGAGAATGTGAAATATCAGCTGCATCTCAGTGTGTCTGCCGACAATGCAGAGGAATTAAATTCCGCGCTGGCAGGAACGGCATCTGTTGGTCTGAACCTGAAAACGGACAATGGTTACTTTATCCAGGCGCTGCCGATGGCAGTGATGGCAGCGACCGATTATGACCGGACGAATGCTGCGACAAACTACATGTTCCGTCAGCTGGGTGTGACCTTCCCGGCACAGGTGACCAAAGACGCGGATGCGGATCGCTTCGACAAGCTGCGCGTGAACTATTACGGCGAAACGGCGGTGGCCGGCTCGCAAATCCGTTTTTATCAGCGCGGCTTCCTGTGCGGCGGAGCATCTGATCCGCTGGATATGAGTGTTCACGCCAACGAGCAGTGGCTGAAAGCGTATATCGCACAGCAGTGGTTCAGCCTTCTGTTGGCCACCCGCGGTGTTCCGGCCAACAAAGACGGTGAGGCACAGGCGCTGATGGTGATTGCCGGTGCAGTTACCAAAGCGCTGGATAACGGCACTATTCTGGCCGGTAAGAACCTGACAGAAGTACAGAAAATCGCAGTGGCAGATGCCTCCGGTGATGATCTGGCCTGGCACGATGTGCAGGACAAAGGTTACTGGTATGACGCGAAAATCACCGAAAACACCGGCAAAAACGGTCTGCCGGAGTATGTCATGAAATACGTGCTGATTTACGGCAAAGGCGACTGGGTCCGTAAAGTCGAAGGCTCACATAACTTAGTGTAAGTAAGGAAGAAAAATATGATTGAAGTATCAGCAACCGGTCTCGCGCTGGTGGTGAAAGCCAGCAAAACCTTTCCGTCAGGTATTCTTATCACCGCCTTTGCGGATGATGCGGATCCGCTGGATCTCCCGCCGACCGAGATTGTTAAAACAGGCGTCGATATCAACGGTAACCTGCTGAGCTGGTCAGCACCGGCACCGCAGACGGTCACAATTAACGTGCCGGCGGGCAGTGAGGAAGATCAGAACCTGGCTATCCTGCTGGACGCCAATACGGCGAAAAGAGGCCGCCGCGCCGCTGGGGATAATATCACGATGGTTGCCTCTTACGGCAACGGTTCGACCACCACCGCACGTAACGGCCGTATCACCAACGGCAGCCGCGGAAGCTCTGTCGCCGGTGCGGGCCGTCTGAAATCCAAACAGTACACATTTGTATTCCAGGATTTTGATTTTACACGTAATCGTTAATTCTGAGCGGGCGAAAGCCCGCTTTTTTTACGGGAAAGAAATATGCTGATCAAACCTAAAGAAGTGGCGGTAAAAGATGCCGATGGTGTTGAGAAAACATTCATTATCAGCCGTCTTCCGGCAATTACCGGGCGGGAAATTCTCGCCAAATATCCGCTGTCCAATGCGCCGAAAATCGGTGACTACGAAGTCAGTAAAGATGCCATGCTGAAAATGATGGCCTATGTGTGTGTGCCGGTCAGTGGTGAAGAGATCCCGCTGAAGACACAGGCTCTGATTGATAACCATGTGCCGGACGGGGAATCGCTGATCCGCCTTGAGCTGGAAATGCTGAAGTACAACACCAGTTTTTTCGGCAAAGGCGGGAGCCGGGGTTTCCTCCCCTCCCTGCTCAGCAGGGCAGGCAGTTCACTCCCGTCGGTTATAAAAACGCTGATAGCTTCTTTGCAGTCATCATCAGCGAAAAACTCGCCACCCTCAGCGAACTCAAAACCTCAGTAGATCTGGAGGAGGCACTGGATCTGTGGGAAATCGCCATTACCAACAGATATAACGAAGCGCTGGCCGCTTTAAAGGATAGATAATGTCTCTGACGGAAACCTTTGTTCAGTTAATTGAATCTGATATCAGTCAGACAAACGGCGCACTTGATAATCTCCGGCGTTCCACGGATGACATCGTTGACGATATAAAACAGGCGCAGCAAAACACGCTGACGTTCGGCAGCCTGCTGAAAGAGATGTGGCCGTGGCAGGAGCAGGTAAGCGGCGGACAGTATATTGAGTTTGAGAGTAATGCCGGGGAAGTGACAAAACAGACCGGTGAAATGAGTACGAAACTGAGTGCCATTGTGACCTCGCTGGTGCAGTTTACCGGTGGGGAATCTGACGCTGTATTTAAGGCGCTGAAGCAGAATTATGACGACCTGCAGAACAGCATCTCTGAAACCCGGCGTACCGGCGAGGCGGCAGCGGCGGCAGAAATAAGTGCCCAGAAAAAAGTACAGAGCGCTCTCCGTGATTCGGATGCCGCCTGGCAAAGTGCATTTGATAACGTTGCGGCACTGGCGGAAAAATCCCTCAATTTCGCCGGTATTTCAACGACAATCACCGGACTTATCAGTGATGCGACAGCCCGCGCCGCTGAAATTGAATCCATTGATAAACTGGGCAGAGAAATCAATATCACCACGCAGGATGTGGATGCGTTTTCCGGCTCGGTTGCTGCTCTCGGCGGAACCCGCAGTGCCGCACAGGCCGATTTATCCGCAATGGCAAAAGCATTCGGTTTTGCCGGGGATTCGATGGAAAAGGTGTTACAGACTGCGGATAAAGTGCAGGGCATGTCATTCAGTGAGGCCAAAAAGACACTCGGCGGACTGGGTGTTGAGGATAACGGCACTGTTGAGATGCTGATGAAAGGGCGGGAAGAGTTATCCCGGATGATGGAAACACAGAAAGACTATGGCGGTATCACCCGCGAGAGTATTGAGCAATCCATCAGTTTTAACAATGCCATGCTGAGCCTGGAACAATCCGCCGGTCTCCTGAAAAACAGTCTGATGGGTATGCTGATCCCGGCGCTGGCTCAGGCGCTGGACTGGCTGGAAAAAATCGTTGTTTTTGCGAAAGAAAACAAAAATTTTGTCACCGGCTTTTTTATCGCGGTGGCCACCGTCGTGACAGGCAAATATGTTCACGCTATGAAACTGGCACAGATCAGTACATGGACCGCCATGCTGCCGGTTATGGCGGTGGTGGCGGGGATCCTTCTGCTGGCGGCGGTTTTTGCGCTGGTGTATGACGACATCATGAATTTCATCGACGGTAACGACTCGATGATCGGACGGATACTCGACAGTTATCCGGGGCTGAAAGCGGTCATTCTTACGGTGTGGGAGGCATTTGTCGTTCTGTTTGACTTCATTATGTCGGTGATTGGCGTTGTGGCGGATATTGTCGTCGCGGCTTACAACACCATGAACACGGCACTCAATGAGTTTATTGACTGGCTGACTGCCAGTATTCAGGGGGTGATGGCCTGGGGCGCTGAATTTGAAGCGGTCTTTGATACCGTGTCAGATGCGGTTGTCGGTATCTTCACATGGCTGTGGGAGCAGATTGAAGAGATCCTCGGCTGGATCAGTAAAGGGATGGATCTGGTCAAAGAGGGCTGGAGTACAGTGAAAGGCTGGGTCGGTATGGGGGATTCGGCAGAGATTGAACAGAACGTTAACCGTACCGTGACCACGAAGGGCAAACTGGAGTACAGCATCCCGGAAACCCCGCCTCTCAGTGAAGAGGAAACACTGAAACTTGCCGGACAAATCACCGGCCATGTCACCACGCTGGCGGCCAACCCGATGGCATCCCTGACCAGCGGAACGATCAGTAATCAGTCTGCGGTCAGCAATGAAAATAATGTCTCTGTCGGTGAGATCCGTATCGTTGCCAAAGACGGTGATCCGCAAACTATTGCGGCGGATATCGTTGAGGTGCTGCGGCAGCACATCGAAAATATGGGACATGAATATAATTCGGGGATGGAGAAATGATAACAGAAGTCAAAATCTTTGATGTGAACTCATTTGCCACGCTGTTTGATTCAGCAAGCCCGGTAAAACTGACAGTCTCTGATACCCATAAAGCCACATCGTTTCAGGTGGAATCCGGTGAAACCCGCAGTGATCATGTCGTGGTTAATGCGGTAACTATCAGTATGGATTTAATGCTCACCGGCGAAACAGAAGATGAGTTTAAGGCAATGCAGCAGGCGTATGACTATCACAAGCTGGTGTGTATTCAGACCAGGGTGAGAGCCTACGGGCCGATGCTGATCACCTCTTTTACCCATGATGAAAATCCGGAAATGGCTGATGGTCTCAGCCTCTCGCTGACCTTTACCGAGTGGCGGGTGATTGAACCGGAATACGGCGAACTACCGCCGCGCAAGGTGGTGAAGAAAAAACAGAGCAGCACAGTGAACAGCGGCAAAGTGCAGGCTCAGACGGCGGCACCGCCACCGGCGAAAAAAAGTTCTGTTGCCGTAAAACTTGCCGGCGGGGCTGCCGGTAAACCGGGGGGCAAATGAAAATTATACCACTGAATACCGTGCCGAATCAGCGCCTGCGGGTCACGCTGAATGAACAGGAATGGGAACTGACAATCAAAACCGCGCACGGAGTGATGTGCTGTGATATCCGCTGCGATGATGAGATTGTTGTGCAGGGGATGCGGATGCTGCCGGATCAGCCGCTGATCCCGTACCGCTATCTTACGTCAGGCGGCAATTTTACGTTACTGACCGGCGGGGACGCATTGCCCTGGTGGGAACAGTTCGGAAAAACACAGACACTGGTCTGGCGGGGGGATGATGATTGACTTACGCAGGATCCGCTGCGCCATCGAGGTTAACGGCCGTCTGCAATGGTATGAGGGCATGCGTATGCATGCTTCGGGCACGAAATACGCCAATCCGTTACAGAATGACTGTTCATTCAGCATTGATGGCCTGAATACACAAACCCGCAACATGCTGCTGACGGAAACCAGTCCCTTTACGGAGAGCAAAACACCACACCGGATCATTCTGGAAGCCGGGCGGCGCAGTACCGGCGTATTCCGCATCTTTACCGGCGATATTGTCAGCGCGGAAATTGCGTCACCGCCGGATGTGACACTGACGCTGAAAGCCAAAACCGGCAATGCCGGCACCCGCGATATTGTGACTTCCGGGGGGCAGGCGATGTCAAAAATGAGTGAGATCGCTGCAAAAATCGCAAAAGACTGCCATGTTTCACTGGATTTCCAGGCGACCGATAAAAATGTCGCTAACTGGTATTTTTGCGGTCCCGCGCTGAAGCAGATTGAGCGGCTGCAGGACGCCGGGAATGTGAAAGCCTTTATTGATGACGATGTGCTGTATGTGAAAGACAGGGATAAAGCGCTGTCCGGCAAACTGCGTATTCTGAATCAGAAAACCGGCATGATCGGGATCCCGAAAGCGACAGAGAAAGGGCTTGAAGTGTCATATCTGATCGACGGTGAATCCTGCCTCGGCGGTATGCTGCGGCTGAACAGCAAATTCAACCCTTCGCTGAACGGGGATTACATCATCGAGCAGCTGAAATTCGATATCGCCTCACATGAGGATGCCTTTTTTTATACGGCAACCTGCAAACGGGCCTGACGACACGGGCAAAGCAATGAATAAACCTAACAGTGATATGGCCAGTGAAGGCAGTCTGGCCGGGCAGTTTGCGGCTGCGTTCCGCAGTCTGCTGATGAATATTGACGATATGCTGCCGGCCACGGTGGTCAGTTATGACGACACGAGCAACCGGGCCGTGGTGAAACCGCTGGTGATGATGGTGACGACCGCCGGAAAGAAAGTCGGGCGCGGTGCGCTGGCTAATATTCCGGTGTTTCGTTTCGGCGGCGGCGGTTTTTTTATCCGTATGCCGGTAAAACCGGGGGATTTCGGCTGGCTGAAAGCCAATGACCGGGATATCAGCCTGATTTTCCAGCGCGGCGGACTGGAAGACGAACCCAATACCGCACGTCTGCACACATTCAGTGATGCCATGTTTTTTCCCGATACACTCAAAGGCTGGGTAATCGACGGCAAAAATACGGATGCCCTGGTGGTGCAGTCTGCGGATGGTGCTGTGTGTTTATCGTTGCACGGGGACAAAGCTGTATTGGATACGCCGTTGTTTGAGGTTAATGCACCGGAAACCATTTATACCGGAAATGTGACTATTAACGGTAATCACGCTGTGAATGGTGACAGTAATGCGGCGGGCGGCACCCTGAAACATAACGGCAAAGACATCGGTTCAACCCACAAACACAGCGGTATTCAGCGCGGACATGAGGATTCAGGAGAACCGCTATGATGACATTTGATGTCAGTGAAAATAATGATCTGTTCACCGGGGGAGACGGTAATCTCGCCATCGCCCACGATGAACAGGCAGTAAAAAACAGCTGTGCTCAGTATATCAAAGCACTGCGCGGCGAAATGCTGCATAAGCAGGACAAGGGCATTCCGTACTGGAAAACCACGTTCGGACGGCAGGCGGATCTGCCGGTGTTTGAAACCGCATTCCGTGAACGGATAGGGGAGATCCCGCAGGTCACAGAAGTGATTTCATTCACGGCCACGCTGAAAGATAACAATCTGAGCTATACCGCTGTTTTACAAACTGAATACGGGAGTATCAGGTTAAATGGCTGAATATAACTATATTACCTCATCCGGCGTGATTATCCCGGATACTGCTGAGCAGCGCACAGCCGTTGAAAATGAGTTTAAGGCGGTGTTTGGTCAGGATCTGGATATTTCGCCGGAAACCCCGCAGGGGGTGCTGATCACGATGGAAACAGAGAATCGTGATGCCATTGTGCGTAATAATGCGGAACTGGCAAATCAGATAAACCCGGATCTTGCCGGAGGCGTGTTTCTGGATGCTATCTGGGCACTGATGGGAGGGGAGCGCCGGGATGCCACCCGCTCGATTCTGACGCAGGTACAGTTCGGCGGTGTGCCGGGCACTATCATTCCGAAAGGGGCACAGGCAGAAACACTGGCCGGTGACACGTTTTTCACCACAAAATCGCTGATTATCGGTAAAAACGGGACTGTCAGCGGCGATATGCGTGCAGTTGAAACCGGTCCCGTGGAGTGTCCGGCCGGGCAGATGATGACGGTGGCCAGTTCTGTTCTCGGATGGGAGACGGTGACTAACCCGACCGGTGCGGTTACCGGCCGGATTGCGGAGTCTGATTTACAGTCCCGCCGCCGCCGTAAACTGACACTGGCAAAAAATACGGTCAGTGTCGGTGAGGCCATGACTTCCGCGTTGTATGAACTGGAAGGTGTCCGCTCTCTGGCATACCGGGAAAATTATACCAATACCCCGATGGCAGCGGACGGTATCACGCTTGTACCGCACAGTGTGTATGTTTGCGTCGAGGGCGGGGAGAGTCAGGAAATTGCTGCCGCACTGCTGCGGACCAAAACCATCGGTGCCGCCTATAACGGCAGTGAGGAGGTTGAGGTGACGGAGCCGGTCAGCGGGCAGGTTTACACGGTAAAATTCGATCGCGCAAAAGAAGTGGTGCTGTTTTGTCGTGTGACGGTCAAAAAAACCGCCCTGGATGCACAAACGCTTATCCCGGCGGCGGTGGAAGCCTGGGCAAACGGCGATACCGGGGGGGATGGCGGGCTGGTGGCCGGACGGGAAGTTTCACCGTTTGAGATTTCTGCCGGTATTAATGCCGCTGAGCCGCGGCTGTTTATCACCCGTATTGAATTATCCGCAGACGGCACACACTGGTCACCGGATATTTATCCGGTAAAACTGACGGAAGTTGCCAAAATTAACCGCAGTGCGGTTCAGGTGGTGTTTGTATGACAGACTCCATCCAGTCGTTTTCATTTCATTCAGATCTGCTGCGGGCACTGTTATGGCAGTACGAAGAGGCGGAAAACCTGAAAGCACTGGCCCGCCATAAATCTGACTGGTTTGAGCGGGCGACCGTCAGCTTCTGGCAGAACTGGTACAACGATGTGTTTAATATCGATACCGCCACTGATTTTGGCCTCGGTATCTGGGCGCGGATCCTGGATGTGCCGCTCGGGGTGGATATTCCGCCGCATGATAAAACAAAAATCGGTACCGGTTTTGGTAATAAAAAGGCTAATTTCAGGGCGAATTTCCGGCGTAACAGTGATTACACACTGTCACTGACACAGGAACAAAAACGGCTGATTATCCGTATGCGTTATTTCAATCTGACGCAAAGCCCGACTGTCAGCAATATTAATGAATTCCTCGAACGGTTTTTCGGCAATAAAGACAGCAGGGTATTTGTGCTCGATCCGCTGGATATGACCTATCTGTATTACGTGTTTAATTTTAATCCGGATGAACGCCTGCGCGTTCTGCTGGAGAACTTCGATCTTATGCCGCGCCCGTCCGGTGTCGGCGTCAAATACCGGATTGTGACCAAAAAAGCCTTTGGTCACGGTGAAAACCGGAAAAACTTCCTGAGCAGTAACTTCGGAGCATAAAACGTATGACTAAATTATTTAAAGTCCCCTTTGCAACACAAGGGGACCGCGCTGCTATTCCTGATGAAGTCCGGGCCGACGGCGCGGTTTCCTATACCCAGGGTTACGGGTATGACTACGAGCGGGACCAGGCCACAGATCCGGCTGCCAAAGATATCGAACGTGAGAAGATGAACAGCCTGTTTCACGATATCACGGAAGCAGTCGGCGAAATGCAGTCCTTCGGGGTTCCGGTCTGGCAGGAGGCCGGTAAACCGTATGCTGTCCGCAGTGTTGTGTACCACAAAAACAAAACCTGGCAGTCAAAGGTTGAAAATAACACCACCGAACCGGTTGCCGGAACGGCATGGGCAGAACTGAAAGCCGATCTGACCGCCGGAGAGGTGGGCGCTTACAGCAAAGGGGAATCGGATCAGAAATTTCAGCCTGCGGGTAATTATCTGCCGGAAGGTTACAGTTATTCCAAAGCGGAATCGGATACTCACTTCCAGCCGAAAGGCAATTATGCCCCGGCTGGGAATTATGCCTTAAAAACCGATGTTTATACCAAAACAGAAGGTGATGGCCGTTACCAGCCGAAAGGGAATTATCAGCCTGCGGGGGAATATGCACTGAATGCGGATCTGAATAAAAAGATGGATAAAACCGCAGTCGTGCAGAATACCGGCAATTCATTCACATCAGTCATGAGTCAGAATGCTGTAACGGTAGCACTGAAAAACGCGGTAAATATTGATACGATTTATCCTGTCGGTGTCGTTATTTGGTTTGCGCAAAATAAAAACCCGAATGACTTATTTCCGGGAACTTCCTGGTCTTATATCGGTGAAAATAAAACAATCCGGCTGGCAAACAGCAGCGGCAGTAATGTGCTGACCAGCGGCGGCAGTGATAATATTACATTAACCGCTGCTCATTTACCGGCACACAGCCATAGTTTCTCCGGAACTACATCGAGTTTTGATTACGGGACGAAGACTACTAATAATACTGGTGGACATACTCATACCTATACATTACTTAATTATAATACCAACAGGGGATATGATGTAGGTGGCAACTCTAACTCAGGTTGGGATACCAAAACAACTTCGAATGCTGGAGCACATACGCATTTTGTTGCAATTGGCGCACATAACCATAGTTTTTCCGGCACAACAGGAAATACAGGCAGTGGCTCATTAATTTCAGTCGTCAACGCTTACATTACATTAATGGGCTGGTACAGAACTAAATGATTATATCACTTAAATAACGACCCTGGGGTTCCGGTTGGAACCCAGGTTTACCAAAACTTTATTTAAAAATAGCCAATACCCGATTGATATATTCATTTTCATAGAATACGGAAATTGATTTTTTTATTGTTTCAGGATTTACTGTTGTTTCGTTGGCTGCAATTTTATGCAGTATACAGGCCAGTTTTTTATCGTCTCCGATAGAATATAACTCACCATTTTTATATGGCTGAATAATATCACCAGGTCCTGTCGGGCAGTCTGAGCTGACAATATAAATACCATACTGCTTGCCTCGCATAGCACCATCGGAAACCCTTCGTAGGCAGACGTTAAAATAAGCGCAGAAACGTTTTTTATTTCATTTTCCACATAATCCCACGGATTTTTTTGCCATCCGTGCCAGATGATTTTTTCACTGATTTTCAGTTCATGAGCTAATTTTTTTAATATTACTATTTCAGATTCATCACCAGAACCAACGATGTGAAGAGTCCAGTTATTACTAACTCCGGATAGTGCTCGGAATAATTCATTCATATTTTTCTGTCCTCCGCTCATTACCCGGCCAAGGTACAGGAAATTTTTTTATCACCACAACTTATTGTTTTTTTGCTGGATTGCAATCGGGTTATATATGGTGTAAATATCAGTTGAAGATACACCCATCTTTGACAACTGCTGTGATATTCCGCTACTTATTGACAGATGCTTATCTGCCATAAGAAGATATTTCGCTTTATATGAATCAGCGACAGAAAAATGATTCCATGAAAATAAATGCGCTTTTCTGAATGACAGGCGAAGAGCTACTCTTGAAATATAACAACCAATTGAGTCAAACGCTATAATGTAATCTGGTTTTGTTTTTTTTATTAATTATGAGAACTGGCATGCCAGAGAAATCCTTTTTATCTTTCTGTTTTTGATTGATGAATTAAAACGAATGAATTTATTTTCACCAATCCATTCGTCATTAACAGTATTATCTTCCTCATTAAAAAAACAAAGGATACCTGATAATTTTTCTCAGATTCAGCCAGTAACCTGCAGAATGACCGAAATACAGTTTCCGTACCACCAAAACCACCAACATTCCGACCGGCAATTATGATTTTGATTGCGTCTGGCATATTGTATTTCCCCATGGTTTAAATTAGTAAAATTTTATCATAGGTATACATTCATCTCTATCAATAAAACCAGTCATCAAACCCATATGATTGATAACAGATGTATGTTTATGTTTTCAGCAAAAACTCTGCGGTATGTGACCCCGGACAGACATGGCCGGTAACTCATCCTTATAGAGTACAAATTATCCGCTATCCGGGAGATATGATTGGGGAAAGTGACTATATCCATGAAGAGATTAGACGGTGAACCATGGCAATTTAATCACCTCATGCGTAACCAGTGAATCTGACTGCCGGTGAAAATATTCTGCCGGATAAAGAGACGGTAATATTTTTACCGGCCGCAAGGTACGGGGACAATCACGGCAGTAAAACGCTATAATCGGTGTTCAGTATATTGCAGATAAGGTAATGCTTTTATGACTGACAACGACGATATGCGGGCGTATTCAGAATTCGATTTTGAAGCTATTGCGCAGTGTAATCAAATCAGAGATATGCTGATGGCGGCGCTGGAAAGGCGAAATAAAGAAATGCAGCGCCTGCGGATAAAAACACAGGAAATTCAGCGGGAATTTCCCGGTGATTTGAAAAAGCTTCAGGCGCATATGCGGGAAATGAAAGATTCCAATAATGAAGTCATGGCGCTGGTCAGAGAATATAATGTCTGGGCTGAACGGGCCGGATAAGCTGGTACTGGAATGAGCCGGGTAACCTGCTGATATGACAGCGCAGATGCTGCCCGGCATTTTATCCGGACATTCTGCTCCGGTGCCGGGGGTTTTTCTGCTGTTTACTGTAATGCCCCGTTTACGTATTACAGTGTATTTTTCTGCCTTCTTTCTGTTTTTTCTTCTTATTTTTTTTCTGTCACCAAAAGCGGTTGCGGCAGAAACAATGCACAGCAATATATCAGGACGGAATTCTCTTTTATCCGGTATTAAACTGCGGAATTTTTACCGTATGATTTATATGAGTAATACAGACGATCGAAAAGTACTGCTGCAGCAAACGCCGGATGAAATGATACTGCAATATGCAGAAAACCGGCAGGCATTGTTTAACAGCGCGATGGATAAAGATCCCTCTGGGTTGCTTTGTTTCAGCTTCATTTACCCGGCAGAGCCGGATAACGGAGCTGTCATGACATTTTTACCCGCAAAAGAAACAATGCCGGGTTTATCTCAGGCAGAAACTGACGCATTATATACCGGTATCTTTCTCCGGCTGCGCCATACCTATGGTGATTTGCTTGATGAAGAGGAAGCCGAAACCCTGGAAAAGGATGCCATACTGGCCTGTGAAATAAAATCAGCGCTGTATCAGAATATATTACAGCTCAGTCCGCGGGATGCTGCCGGGGTATTACGTTACATCTGGGGCAGGGACGGGATTTTCTGAGCGGTTACGGAGGAAATGATGCGTCATTATATTGCCGGAATATGTGCTGCTTTGTTGTCTGTCGCCATAATACCCGCCGGTTACGGTGCGGGAACGCTGAATCAGGCGGCTCAGCAGCTTGACCGGCTGGTGTTGTATGATCCGTCCTATGAAAAAATCGCCTATCCCGGCGGGGATGTTTCACCTCGGAAAGGGGTATGTTCGGATGTGGTGATCCGCAGTTACCGGAAAATAGGTATCGATCTGCAAAAAGAGGTGCATGAAGATATCAAAACGGCGTTTTCTCTCTACCCGGGCCGTAAATTGTGGGGACAGACACGGCCGGATACAAATATTGATCACCGCAGAGTGCCCAATCTGATGGTTTTTTTCAGCCGGAAAGGAGAAACCAAACCGATCACACAAAACGCGGCGGATTATGTGGCTGGTGACATTGTGACCTGGCAGCTGGATAATGGTCGTCCGCATATCGGTATTGTGATCGGTAAAACTGCGCTGTTCAGCGGAAATCCGCTGGTCATGCATAATATCGGCGGCGGACAGGTCAGTGAGGATGTGCTGTTCAGCTGGAAAATCACCGGGCATTACCGGTATAAAGCCGGGAAAGAATGAAAGAGCCGGCGGTATGCCGGCTCCGGAAATTATTTTTTCACCTGGTGTCCGATAAGGCCGCCGATTGCCGCACCGCCGACGGTTCCGAGTGCGCTGCCGTCGGTCAGGATTGCACCACCAACAGCACCGACACCGGCTCCGATAGCAGTATTCCGGTCACGTTTCGACATATTTGAACAACCGGCTACAGCAATCAGCAGGACTGCGGATAAAGTCACTGTGCTTACTCTCTTAATATTCATTTTCATCTCATAAACTCCTGAACAATAGGCGTGTTACAACATAGACCTGTTCGGGAATCGTCTGTATCAGAATAATCGGGAAATACGTAACAATCCCGGTACATTACCTGATATCAGCTATACCGCTAATGGCTTAAACGACAGATGGCAATATAAAATACCGTAAGTGGAGTTGATGGCATTACTGAGATGTTCAATCCGGCCATTATGCGCCGTGACTTCGGCTTCATCCTCAATAGCGGCATCCGCGACAGAAACAGCAGCGAAAGGATGTGTCGGCAGCAGCGCTTCTTCCGCATCGCACTGAATGTGCACCGTGGTGATATGTTCTGCATATGATGACATCGGTTACCTCCGCAAATCAGAAGATACTCCTTTTCATAGTAACCGGTTCATGTGTAAAAAACAGAGAATAAATAACAGTCAATTCCTGATTTTGTTATTTTAAGACAACTATCAGAATAATATACGGGCAGATAAGATAAACTACGATTGGAATATATGCAGGGAGTTATTGCACAGCAGGGATCAGAACAAAATGGCCGCAACAGCATAGTCCCGGCCGATAATGATCACCAGCCTGCTGCATCAGTCATAACAGGGATGTAATAATTAATCACCCGGACTGCCAGTTTCGGGTTTTCCGGGTTTAATTCAGTGATGTTTTCCTGAAATATGTACTCTTCCGTATCCGGATGCTCCGGATGGCGGATTATATTCAGTTCCGGCAGAATATTATTATAGATATCATAAGTAATATCCTGAAAATCAATATCTGAAAAATCACCGGTAAAAATAATTTTTAAGTAATGGGCATGTCCGGGCGTATAAACAATATCCTGCGGCATCGTATTTTTCAGGCAGTGTGCTTCGGCCAGGGTGGCATAATACATTGAGAAAGTGTCCCCGGCAGATTTACTGACACCGTGTATGGCATAAACCGCCTCCGGTAAAGCGGTCAGCCGCTGTAAAAAAGGCTGCCAGTAATATTTGCGCAGCTTTGGCAGGTTCATATTCCAGGTATCCGATGCAGCCTGATACACATTCGAAGTCCCGGTCAGCACTTTTTCCGGCAATGTCGTCATCTCAACCGAGGAGTGCAGTTTTCCGGCATAACGTTTCGGCAGTACAAAGCCTCCCGGCTGCCAGCCGCTTTTTTTACGGTATCCTGACGGGGTAATACCAAAATGTTGTTTGAAGGCACGGCAGAATGTCTGTTGTGAATCAAAGCGGTACTTCATGGATAAATGCATCAGGTTGAGCGGCAGCAGGCGCAGGGCGATGGCCGCACAGGATAAACGCCGTGCACGGACATAATTTGCCAGGGTATAGCCGGTCTGTTGTTTGAAAATACGCTGAAAATGCCATTTGGAATATCCGGCTTTCCCGGCAACGGCTTCTAATGAAAGATCAGACTCAAGATTATTTTCTATCCAGTTTAAAATTTCATCAACAACGCATTCGTTAAACATAGCTTTTCCGTGTATTTCTCAGACGGAGGTATTATATCGGCACCGGTATTGAAAAACAGCTGATTTACAATAACAAATAAATTTCCCGTTTTCACAGGGCGGGCAAACATGGTTATAACTGTATAAATAAACGGTTAATTCTGCCTGTAATAAACATGGTTTTATCTGTCCGGCAATGTAAAATACCGCAGATATTATTAACGAGGTGGAAAATGAAAAAATTACTGGCAGTTATAGCGCTCTCTTTTGCTCTTACCGCTTGTGGTGATGCAACACTGGATATGTCTTCTCAGCAGGCAGCACAGGAATCCATTGCAAAAATGGAAAAAGATCTGAGCCCGGAGCAATCCCGTGAGCTGAAAGGCGCTATTACTAAAATCAGCTTCCAGGTGGCTTTTGCCAGCGGTGGCGATGAAGAAAAAATGATGGCATTGCTGAAAGAAAAATTACAGGGTAAAACAGCAAAAGAAATTATTGAAATGGCAAAATAACCCTTTTCAGCCTGCCGGTTTATCTGCTGCCGGCAGGCTTAGTTTTACGGTTAACGGTTTCTGGCTGCATCGCGGTGGAATTTAAGACGTTCCCGGCAGTTTCATCTTATCCCGCATGACAAGGCTTTTTGTCAGGGACTCAATTTCGTCCTCTTCTTCCTGTGTCATTTTCGGCTTCTGCATATTCTCTGACATAGATCCTCCTTTTTCTGTCAGTCTACTGTATTTTACGGCCGGGTGTGAGACCGTGCTTTTACTCAGGATTATTCCGCAGCGTTATTCCTCTGATACCGGCAATATTCCCCGCGCAGATAATGATTTAACGGTTGCTTCAATTACTGTATCCGCAGAAATTGAGGCCATTTCATGCTCTCCCTCTTCCAGCAGTAATTTTGAGGCAAACCCGGAAATAATTTCATGTAATTCATAGTCCTGATAAGGGCCGGTGAATTGCGGACAGGTGCTGACATGCATGCTGACACTGGGGACTTTTAACGCAAATGCCAGATGCATGGTTCCGGTGTCATTTGTGACCAGAAGATCAAGGTTATTTACGATTTGTGTTAATTCTTCGACGGTGGTTTTACCGATCAGAGGCTCAATCCGGTTGTGAAATTCCGGCTCAAGTAAACTGAGAAATTCATCGGACAGGCGAATTTCATTCGGCGCGCCGACCAGAACAATATTCAGGTCACGGTACCGGGTAAGCAGAGTGCGTGCGAGTGTGACAAAATTCTCAACCGGCCAGCGTCGTTCCTCACTGGAAGCGCCCATCTGAAAACCAATCCGTCTTACCGGTGACGGTACTTTTGTGACCTCACACGGTACCCGCATCTCAACACTTTTTTCGGTAAACCGGCAGCCGAGCGGAGTGATCAGATCAAGGCGGACCTGTACTGAATGGCGGTGTGCAAAGCGGGTCGAGTTTGTCAGCCAGCGCTCCATATACGGGTTTGTCGGATGATTACAGCGGAAAACAAACGGTGCCCCGGTCATGACTGCGCTCAGATAATCATACGGGTTATGTGAGTGCATAATCAGAACCAGATCCGGTGTTCCGTGCGCTTTTAAATCCCTGACCAGTTTCAGTACGGTATTGACTTTGCTGTTCCAGCACACCACATCGTCCCAGTCTTTACCGATACCGGTGCGGATATAAGGTGCAATTTTATTACCGGAAACAACGGTAATTCTGGCATCAGGAAAACGCTTTCTGACTTCATGAATTGCCGGGGTATTCATCAGAAAATCCCCGAGTGCCGTTGTCGAATAAATAACAATATTCCGGAAGTCGATAGTCTTCAGCTGTTTAAAGGCAGCGACGGAGTGCGAAAAATCACGGCGGCGCGTATAAATCTGTAAGAATAAATTAACCAGTTTATGTTTAAGTTTTTTGGACATCGTATTTCCTGAAAAGCAACCAATAATAGCATGGCGCTAATTTAGCATATTCCGCCGGAAATCCGCCGGTTCATTTTCATGTTATTTCCGGCGGGTGGCGAGCCAGCATAATAAGGAACCACCGGTAACCATCAGCACCCCCTGCCAGAATGCAAAGGAGAGAGCAGTGCTGAGTAATAATGCGGAAAACGCGGTGGAAAGTACCGGGGTAAAATAAGAGAGTGTACCTATCAGGGCAACATTACCGCGCAGTACCGCAATGGTCCAGAGTGCATTTGCGGCACAGGACAGTGCAGCGGCGGCAACCAGAAAACCAACGGTCGACACGGAAAATTCAGCGGGCAGTGTGATGCCGTCAAAGGCTGTCACCACCCACAGCATCAGGGCGGTGATGATAAAAAACAGGGTAATGCCGTTATTACCATCCGCCAGCCTGCGTGATAAATTACTGTAGAAGGCCCAGATCACCGCACCGGCAAACGCCAGGCCGTAACTCAGCGGATTAAGTGCGACGTTGGCGGCGACAGAGCTGAGGGATAACCCGTTCTCTCCGCCAATCACCCGGCTGATACCGAGCACCGCCAGCACCAGACCGGCTATCAGCGGCAGGCGCAGACGCTGCCCGCCCATGAGTACAGCCAGTCCGACAGTCAGGGAAGGCCACAGGTAATTCACCATACCCAGTTCAATCGCCTGCTGACGGTTCTGAGAAAAACCGAGCGCCAGAATAAAGCAGATCTCATAACTGACGAACAACAGCGTGCCCCAGATAAGATAGCGGCGCGGCCAGCGGCGGATGGCCGGAAATCCGGTCACCAGCAGTAACATCACTGAGCCCAGGGTGTATATCAGTGCCGCACCGAAAGCAGGCCCGAAATCCTCACTGACCCGTTTGATTAATCCGACAATAGTACTCCAGAACAGAATGGCCAGAACGCCGTAAAATGTGGCGGTGTGTGCGGACAGTTTTCCCATGAATATCGGCCTGTGATAAATAATTGACAATATATGCGTTAAACTAATAATGATTTCCCAGCATACCGTGATATGACCGCCGGGCAAAGGGAGAGATCCTCATGGCCGGACTGATAAGGAGCCTGACGATGGAAGCACAACAGATTCTGGATTTTTGGTTTAATGAAGCCACACCGGAACAATGGTTTAAGAAAGACACACAGTTTGATGACCTGATCCGCCGCCGTTTTCTTAAGGTATGGGAGCAGGCAGCTGCCGGAGAATGTTCCAGCTGGCGGGCACACATCGGCGGACGTCTGGCGGAGATCCTCGTGCTGGATCAGTTTTCCCGTAACCTCTGGCGCGGTGACGCGCGGTCATTTGCACAGGACCCGATGGCGCTGGTGCTGGCACAGGAAGCAGTGAAAACACCGGATTATCAGCAACTGCCCCCGGTTCAGCGCAAGTTTGTGCTGATGCCGTATATGCATTCAGAATCCGCACTGATCCATCAGCAGGCGGAACAGTTGTTTAAAGGGCTTGATGAGAGCACTGAGGATTTTGAGCGGCGGCACAAAGCGATCATTGACCGCTTCGGCCGCTACCCGCACCGCAATGAGATTCTGGGGCGGAACTCCACCCCGGAAGAGGCGGAGTTTCTGTTACAGCCCGGCTCGGCGTTCTGATTCACACTCACGGGCGAAATGCGCGGCAATACCGCGCATATCAAAGCCCGTTGGTGTCTGATGCACCCGCAGCCAGAATTGCGGCAGGATCGCAAACAGGTGATCAAAAATATCGGACTGGATTTGCTCATAGCTTATCCACGCCGTCACATTGGTGAAGGCGTAGATTTCCACCGGCAGCCCGTCCGGTGTTGGTGCCAGCTGGCGCACCATGGTCGTCATCTTCTTGTGAATATGCGGACTGGCTTTGATGTACGCCTCCGCATACGCACGGAATGTCCCGATATTGGTCAGCCGCCGCTGGTTGAGCAGGGTATCTCCGGGTTCCTGCGCATTGTATTCTGCGATTTCCTGTAATTTGGCATCGATATACCCGGCTATCAGGTTTGATTGCCGCAGCCGGCTGATCTCTTCATCAGTCAGAAAACGGATGCTGGTGGTATCCAGGTTCATGCTGCGTTTGATGCGCCGTCCGCCGGATGCCGTCATTCCCTGCCAGTTTTTGAAGGAATCGGAAATCAGGGCGTAAGTCGGGATGGTGGTGATGGTATTATCCCAGTTCTGCACTTTGACCGTGGTCAGCCCGATATCCGTCACGGCACCGTCCGCGCCGTATTTCGGCATCTCCAGCCAGTCCCCGACATTAAGCATATCATTGACCGATAACTGAATACCGGCTACCAGTCCCATGATCGGGTCTTTAAAGACCAGCATCAGCACGGCGGTCATGGCACCGAGTCCGCTCAGTAAAATCAGCGGGGATTTTCCTATCAGCAGCGAAATAATCAGGATACTGAAGAGCACCGCGATAATCAGTTTCAGGCTCTGC
Organism: Morganella sp. HMSC11D09; assembly: GCF_001807955.1. NCBI lineage: Bacteria > Pseudomonadati > Pseudomonadota > Gammaproteobacteria > Enterobacterales > Morganellaceae > Morganella > Morganella sp. HMSC11D09. The sequence continues at coordinate 17,393 of NZ_KV791708.1, read as the reverse complement.
ATCACGCCGCGCAGCGGAAGGCGGCTCAGAGACGGGGTATGGCGGGAGAGGTTCTGAAGAATGTCCATCACGGAAAACAGCAGCAGCATGCCGAACAACAGGCACCAGGCCTGTGCGCCGGTCGTGAGGATCTCCTGTGCGGCAGACCCGCGTCCCAGCCAGATCAGTGCCTGGATATTAAATACTATCCCCTGAATCAGAAAGGCAAACCGGTTAAACAGCCGGGTGCGGGTAATTAATGCTCCCCACGGGCGCTGAGCGCCGCCGGTACGGCGTTCAATATACGGCAGCAGGCCTTTGTGCAGGGTAAGATGCAGAATAACAGCGATAGCCAGAATCAGGACAATAACCCCGGTAATGGCCGCCCATGAGGCGTAGTCATTACTGAGTTCAAATTGTTGTTGCAGCCATAACCGCAGTTGTTGCTCCATAAAAAATGTCTCCTGTGACGTGGTTTTTACAGACTCCTTAGTGAGCAGCAAAATGTTAAAAATGGGATCACATTGAATACTGTACCATTTTTCAGGCACGGGTACTGAAAGGGTATGTAAAGATGCGGGAAAAGCGGAAAAAACAGAAAAAAGGGGATGTGGCGCGGCAAATTATTTGCCCGCGCCACCGGATGCGGTTAATTATTCTTTTTCAGGGCAGAAGCGACGGCGATCAGACCAAAAGAGCTGAACAGCAGTTCAATACCGACCAGAGTCGCAATCAGGGTGACAGACACAATCGGGCCGTTACCGACCAGCAGGTAAGCGATAAACAGATCGAGCAGGCCGATGATAATGTTCAGCCAGCCGCGCGCCTGAGACATCTGACGCAGACCAGAACCCAGACGCAGGATCCCGCCGGCAATAAACAGAATGGCGAGCAGAATAGCGAGGCTGAGCATCCCGGTGAGCGGTTCGGTCAGGAACACATAACCCAGAAGGAGATAGGCGACCGCAACCAGAACGGAAAACAGCTTACTGCCGCCGCTGTAGAGCCGGCTGCTGAGTGTCACAAATAACATGGAGATCCCGTTTATCAGGAGAAGCCCCCCGATAATATAGCTGAGAGTCACACCGGATATCAGCGGGTTCATCAGACAGGCCACACCACCGGCCAGCAGGAGAATGGCGATGATCCACAGGTAGCCCCGTTGTTTCTTCAGGGCGTCGGCTGTCATATGAGTTAAATTCTGACGATTAAAATCAAGCATGGTTTTTCCTTAGTAAGCCCGTTACAGCGGCATCAGAGCATGCAGGGCAGCCTGATACCGGATGCGGAATATACCCGAAATGATAAACTTCACTTTACATTATTTGCGATAAGTAAGTATTTGTGAATACCAAATGCGTAAAATCAGTGCTCAATAATCATGACTGCCGTGGTATCGGGCTCCAGCGCCTTAAAAATATGCGGGACATCGCCGGGGTAGGAAATATAGTCGCCGGGCAAAAGTGTGGCGGGCTCATCAAGGGTACCGACAACAGCACTGCCGGTCATCAGCAGGATATGTTCGGTAACCTGTGCCATATGCGGCTCAGACACGCGGTCTTTGCCGGGCTGCGCGGTGATGGTGTACAGGTCACGGCGGTTAACCGCAGAAGCGGAAGAGAGCAGAAAAGCGTGGTAATACGCATTCTCGGCACTGACCTGAATACCTTCCCCGCGCCGCAAAACGGTTACCCGGCTTTTCGGGGTTTCAAACAGACTGGCAAACGGGATATTCAGTGCCACACAGAGCGACCACAGTGTTTCGATTCCCGGGTTTCCCTGTGCCGATTCCAGCTGTGACAGTGTGGATTTTGCAATACCGGCACTGCGCGCGACATCAGCGATGGAACGTCCCTGGCGCTGACGCTCTTCGGTCAGCCTGACAGCCATGATCTGCAGGGGCGGGGTGATAGGTGAATCCATAAAATACACTCTCTGCTGGTTAACGGAAATAACCCGGAATTAACACTTGCGTAATTCAAAGCGTTCGACATAATGAACGTATCGTTCAATTTATAAGTCTATCGCAATGAAACTCGCTATTCCACTCGATAATGCCATGATCCGCAATATTTTGCTGGTTTGTGTGGCGGATTTAATTGTCGGCGTTTCCTACGGGGCGCTGGCGCATGCCAACGGTTTTCCGCTCTGGGTACCGCTGACACTGTCCCTGGTTGTGCTGGCAGGGGCGTCAGAGTTTCTGTTTATCGGCGTTGTGGCGGCCGGCGGCAGTCCGGTGTCTGCGGCGCTGGCCGGGTTGCTGGTGAATGCCCGTCATGTGCCGTTCAGCCTTGCGGTGCACGACCTTGCCGGTAAAGGCCCGAAAAAACTGTTGGGCTTCCATATTCTTAATGATGAGAGTGTGGTGTTCGGTCTGGCGGAAAAACAGAAGGACAAACAGAAAGCCGCATTCTGGCTGTGCGGGCTGGGAATTTTTCTGTGCTGGCCGCTGGGGACGATTATCGGTGAGTTTCTCGGTACCTTTATTGTGGATACCAAAGCGCTGGGGCTGGATGCCATGTTCCCGGCGATTATCCTGGCATTGTGTCTGCCTGCACTGCGTGAGGCGAAAACACGCCGCGCTGCTCTGCTGGGAGCGGTGATTGCCCTGGCGGCAACGCCATTTTTACCGCCGGGGATCCCGGTGCTGTTATCACTGCTGGGGCTGGTGGTCAGCCTGAGGAGAGCGTAATGCCGGATACATTATCCATTCTGACGGGGATCGCGCTGCTGGCGGTCGGTACGTATGCCATGCGGGCGTCCGGGGCGCTGCTCAGCGGGCGTTTCTCGGTGTCGTCACACGTTAAAAATCTGCTTTCCACGGGGGCGATTGTCATTCTGTTTGCTGTGGCGGTAACGATGACGATTTTCAGCGGACAGGAATTATCAGACTGGCCGAAAATGGCCGGAGTGGCGGTTGCGGGAATACTGACGTGGGATAAAAAGCCGTTTCTGGTGATTGTGCTGGCCGCTGCGATTGTGACCGCACTGCTGCGTTATCTGCTGTCGCTGTGGTAAACAGAGAGACCCGCGCAGCATCACTGCGCGGATGATAAAAGATTATTGTGCCAGCCAGGCGGCGGATGTGGTGATAGCAGCCATCGGGCGGAGCATCTCCAGACTTATCTGGTGCAGCTCCGCTGTCGGTGCGGCACACAAATCCTCCGCTACCGAGACATAAAACCCGCTGTCGTGGGCATAACGCGCGGTGCTCTGAATTGCCATCACCGTGCTGACACCGGCCAGAACAAGGTGTTCAATCCCGGCTTTACGCAGCCAGATCAGCAAATCATTTCCTGCAAAGGCACTAACGCCTTTCTTCACAAAACAGACATCCTCTTTCTGCACATCCGTACCGTCTGCCCAGTCACAACCGCTGCCGCTCAGTTTCAGGGCACCAATCTCTTTTGCCCGCTGAAACATCGGTGATCCGGCGGGGATATCATGCCAGTCATCCGCAAACCCGACCCGCACCCATACCACGGGAATATCCCGCTGCCGCGCCTGACGGGCGGTTTCCCGTGTGGCTGCAATCAGATTACGGGCGGCAGTCTGGTCATGGCAGGCGTTGGAAAGCCCGTGTTTGCCGGTAATGTCATTAATAAGGTCGATAATAATCAGTGCCTGTTTCATCTGTCCCTCCTGTTCTGACTTTTTTCAGCATAGCCTTATGTTTCAGAACTGTCATGGGAAGCAGCGGAAATTTCACGGTTTTTTGCCGGAATGTGGATCACAAACCCGATACCGCGCTGCTGCAATCCGTCGGTGACGGAGAGATAACCGCCGATTTTTTCCGCCAGATTCTGTGCAATGGCAGGCCGAGACCGCTGCCGTTTTCACTGCAGCCCGGCACACGGAAAAAGCGCGAGAACAGGCGGTGGCGGTACTGCTCACTGATGCCGTTGCCGTTGTCGCGGATAATAATCTGCACTTCATCCGGATTGCCGGTGTCCAGCGAGACTTCGGCCTGGCTGTCCGGCGGGCAGTATTTCACCGCATTATTCAGAATATTGTTGATGATGGAGAACAGCGCCTGTTTATCGGTGACAACAATGCAGCTTTCCGGGCCGTCGAAGGAAAACTCAATATTTTTGCGCAGGGCGTAGGGCACCAGCATGGCAATGGTGTGACTCAGCGCCTGGGTCAGGTCGATCTCTTCCATTTTCAGCGGATAATCTTCCGTTTCCAGCCGGGCCAGATCAATCAGCTGCCGTGACAGTGATACCGCGCGATCCAGACTGATTTCCATATCAGCGGTTATTTCGTTGCGCTCCGCCGGGTCATCAATCTGTTTGAGCAGATGAATTTGTGCCAGTACGGCGGCAATCGGCGTACGCAGTTCATGAGCGGCATCTGCCATAAACTGTTTTTCCCGCAGATTGGCGGCATCCACCCGCTGCATCAGCTGGTTAATGGCATGCAGTACCGGACGCATTTCATTGTACTGATATTTCATGCTGATGGGTGTCAGGTTGCCGGGGTTACGGGTGGCGATACTGCGGGTGGTTTCACGCAGCGGGCGCAGACTGAGATAGGTGGTGATAATCGTGGATGAGAGCATGGTGCCGAGAATAAACAGCAGCGGAACGGCGGTGCCGGTTGCCGGGTCGCCGATCAGCATATGGCGGTCGGTGCCGGATTCCCCGATAACCGCAGTGCGCTGCATATCCGGGTCGGTATTATAAGCAAGATACCAGGTTTCGCCGTCCTCGGTGAAACGCTCGATTCCGTCAGGTTTCAGCGGAATATGAACATCCGGTTTATTACTGTACAGCACTTCACCCGTTGTACTGTGCAGAATAGCGACCAGCGGATCATAATTTTCCTCTTCCAGGCCGCTTTTCATCGCATTGGCGTACATACTCTCCAGGGCACGGGCAATCTGCGGGAAGGTGGCGGAATCCGTGGGGGTTTCCCGCAGCGTGTCAGAGACACCACGGGCAATCACCATCTGCTGGGCATTAAAATCTTCACTTAAACCGGGCAGATAGGCGTATTTCAGCCAGGCGATCCAGACGCCCCACAGCAGGAGCATTGAGAAGGTCTGAAGGAGAACAGTATAAACAAAGAATGAGCGGATTCTCACTTATTCGCTGTCCTTTTTCAGCAGATAGCCGATTCCGCGGACAGTAATCACTTTCTCTTTACCGATTTTGCGGCGCAGATTATGGATATGCACTTCCAGGGAATTACTTTCGATCTTATCGTCCAGCCCGAATAAACGCTGTTCCAGCTCATGTTTGCGCACCACATTACCGGTATTACGCATTAATTCATATAACAGCTGATACTCTTTGCCGGAGAGCAGTAATAACTCGTCATTCAGTGTCACCTGATGGTTCATCGGGTTAAGGGTGATATTATCCACTTTCCATAACTGTGAGGAAAAACCGGCAATACGGCGGGAAACCGCTTTAACGCGGGAAATTAATTCCGGCAGTTCAACCGGTTTGGAAATAAAATCATCCGCCCCTGAATCGAGGGAATTGACCAGATGATCACGCTGATTGCGGGCGGTCATAATAATAATCGGGATTTGCTCCCCGCTGTTGCGCCACTCCACCAGAGAGTCAAACCCGTCGCCGTCCGGTAACCCCAGATCCAGCAGCATCAGGTCAAAATGCTGTTCTGTCAGCCGCTTACGGGCATCGGCCAGTAAACGCAGCCAGCACACACGAAAACCGGCCAGTTCCAGTCCCCGGCACAGTGCTTTACCTAATTGTAAATCGTCTTCGACTAATAGAATTTGCACGTTTCCTCTCTTTCTGTAAAAGCGGGCTCTCTGTAAAAGCGGATTGCAGTATAGCATTGACGATTACTGTGACAACGCAGGCAAATTATTGTGGCAACGGGGCTTAATGTACCCTTAATCAATCCCGCTTAATGTGATATCCGGTTTATAAAATCATCAATCAGATGACCGGCATATTTTTCTGTCTGTTTTTGCAGGAAATAAAAATAAAAAATGGTGCCGAACAACACGGCGGCATAAATAAACACTGCCCAGATATAGGTCAGGCTGTAATCCAGCAGGGTCAGGGATAAATAGCTGATGTCGATATTCAGTGACAGGGCATCAATAATCTTCTGTGAAAACAGCAGCAGGGAGAAGAGTAATACCGGCAGGGCGAGTAACCCGGTCAGCATATTCACCTTTTTGCGGCGTTTTGCCAGGGCGGGATAATGTTCATCGTGCATATAGGCGGCGATATCGGTGAGCTGATCGTCCAGATCGTCACGGCAGGCTACCGGCGCATCCTGTTTTTCTATTTGCTGATGCAAAAGGCGTAAAAGCTGACTGTTATCGATGCTTTTTGCAAAAGCGGTAATAATTCCCATGCGGAACTCCTGAAAGTCTGTGTCGGCCGGCTATTATTTAACAATTTTACAGCCGGGTCATGCTGATTTATTAACATTACCTGAATTAAATCATAATCTGCACTCTGCGGTACAATACAGATACGTTATAGCGGAAAACACTGTGTTATATATAACGGCAGAATACATTTATCTTTCAGGGATTATCATCCATGTTACGCATCACCGCACTACTGGAAAATACGAATACTGACCCGAAACTGGATTCTCACCCTGGTCTCAGCCTGTTGCTGGACGACGGGGAAACCTCGCTGCTGTTTGATACGGGCGCGGATAATACCTATATCCGCAATGCACAGGCACTGGGGATTTCACTGGAAAATATTGATGCGGTGGTGTTGTCTCACGGTCATTATGACCATTTCGGCGGATTAACCCGTACGGAACGGCATAATCTGCCGTCGGCGCTGAAGGTGATTGCACACCCGCATATTTTCGAGCCGCGCCGCGCCGCATTGTGGCTGGGCAGTTACCCGCTGAAATTCAAGCGGTTATCTCCGTTATTTTGTGAAGAAACACTGCGCCGTGACTATCAGTTCGTGCTGACGGAAAAACCGTATTCTATCTCATCCCGCTTTCTGTTCGCCGGAGAAATCACGCAGCGGGCCGTGGTGCGCCGTTACGGGGTACTGCTCAGTAACGGTGAGGCAGATTATGTGCGTGACGACAGTTTTCTGATCTGGCGCGGGGAGGAGGGGATTGTGATTATCACCGGATGCAGCCATTCAGGCATTGAGTCAGTGATACAACATGCGCGTGCCCTGACAGATAATGCACCGGTGCAGGCGGTGGTCGGCGGGCTGCATCTGCGCCGGGCAACACCGGCAGCACTGCGCCGCGCACAGGAGGCAGTGGATCCGCAAACCCGGGTGTACGGCTGTCACTGTACCGGTGCCAGAGGGCGCAATGCCCTGAATGCGGACGATTTTAATACCGGGCAGCAACTGACATTCCGCTGAGTCTGCCCGGCGGGCTTATCAGCCGTGCGCTTCCAGGAAACGGACATAGGCATCTGCCCATTTCTGCACAAACGCACCGGTTTTTTCACTGAATTTACCGTTTTCGCCGATCATGCCGTCATACCATTGCAGGTACATCTCCGGCTGATTGAGTGTCGGCATATTCAGGAATGCCAGCACATTGCGCAGATGCTGCTGTGCCATCGCGGTACCCATCGCCCCGGCGGAGGTGCCGATCACGGCGGCCGGTTTGCTGTCCCAGCTGTTTTGTCCCCACGGACGGGAGCCCTGATCCAGTGCGTTTTTCAGCACACCGGGAATAGAACGGTTATACTCCGGCGTAACAAAAATCACGCCGTCAGCCTGTGAAATCTGCTGTTTGAATGCCAGCACCTCAGCAGGCGGTTGCGCGTCACAGTCCTGATTATAGAGCGGCAGTGAACCGATACTGACAAATTCACACTGAATGTGTGCAGGGAAAAGAGAGACCAGAGCATGCGCCAGCTGACGGTTGTAACTCTGCTCACGCAGTGAACCGACAACAACAGCAACGCGGTACTGTTTCATTGTAACCTCCTGAACCGGTGAAAATCCGGTGATGAATAAGCAATAAAACAAATGAAAACGTTACTATCATAGTGCGGAATCGCGGAACAGAGAGCAGAATTTAGTAAATTTTTATGACATCACAACAAAAAAGATCTTATCAGGAGCCGGAATGACTATCCCGCAAGCCCCGGAACACCCGGTACAGTTCACCGCACACGGTGAAACCCGGACGGATAACTATTACTGGCTGCGGGATGATACCCGCAGTGATCCGCAGGTGATTCAGTATCTGACGGATGAAAACCGTTATACACAGCAGAAATTACAGGCTGCTGAGCCGCTGCGCGAAGCGCTGTATGAGGAGATGGTCGCCCGCATGCCGCAGGCGGATGAATCCGCGCCATACAGTTACAACGGTTATGTTTACCGCACCCGGTTTGAGGCGGGCAAAGAGTATCCGCTGTATGAGCGGCGTAAAATAAACAGCGGCCAGTGGGAAGTGCTGGCGGACGGCAATGAACGGGCACAGGGGCTGGCCTATTATGAGCTGGTGTCTCTGGCGGTCAGTGCGGATAACCGCCGTATTGCAATTGCCGAGGATAAAGTCGGGCGCCGTGAATATCAGGTGGCTTACCGTGATCTGACCGATAATCACTGGCAGGAATCTGTGCTGACAGAAGTGTCCGACGATCTGGTCTGGTCAGCCGATGGTTCGGTTCTGTTTTATGTTCGTCAGGATCCGCAGACATTGCTGCCGTTCGAGGTATATCGCCACCGTTTCGGCACAGATACCACACAGGATGAACTGGTATACCGCGAGGACGATGACCGTTTTTATACCGGGTTATCCCTGTCATCCTCCCGTGAGTGGATTTTTATCGGTTGTCACAGCCCGGTAACCTCCGAAGTTCAGCTTATCAATGCCAATGATCCATTACAGCCGCCGGTCTGTTTCTCGCCGCGTCAGGACGGGCGTGAGTATCACGTCGATCATCTGGATGGTCAGTTTTATATCCGCTCTGACCATGAAAACGAACTGTTTGGCCTTTACCAGACGGAGGCGCCGGAAAATCCGTGGCAAACTCTGATTGCACCGCAGCCGGATACCGATCTGGAAGATTTCACGCTGTTCCGTGACTGGCTGGTATTACAGGAACGGCACGCCGCGCTGCCGCAGATCCGCATTATTCACCGGCAGAGCGGGAAAGAAACACAAGTCGGGTTTGATGATGGTGCTTACTGCGCGTGGCTCGGGCTGAACCCGGAGCCGGACAGTCAGCTGCTGCGCTACGGTTATACCTCGATGACCACACCGGCATCGGTGTATGAGCTGGATATGGTCAGCGGGGAACGGACGCTGCTGAAACAGGCGCAGGTAAACGGTTTTCAGCGGGATAATTATCACAGTGAACGAATTTGGGTCACTGCCCGTGACGGCGTGCAGATACCGGTTTCGCTGGTCTGGCATAAAGATCACTATCAGCAGGGATTCAATCCTCTGCTGATTGAAGGCTACGGGGCGTATGGTGCCAGTATGGATCCGGATTTCGACGCCAACCGGCTGAGCCTGCTGGATCGCGGTTTTGTTTATGCTCAGGCGCATATCCGCGGCGGCGGTGAGTTGGGTAAACGCTGGTACAATGCCGGAAAGATGCAGCATAAAATCAACAGTTTTAATGATTTTGTGGATGTGACACGCGAACTGATTACCCGGCGTTATGGTGCGGAAAACCGGATCTACGCCACCGGCGGCAGTGCAGGCGGATTGCTGATGGGAGCGGTGATTAATCAGGCGCCGGAGCTGTATCGCGGTATCGTGACACAGGTGCCGTTTGTGGATGCACTGACTACCATGTCTGATCCGTCCATTCCGCTGACCACCGGCGAATATGACGAGTGGGGCAACCCGGAAAATGAATCCGCTTACCGGGATATCCGCGCCTACAGCCCGTATGACAACATTGAGGCGAAAGCCTACCCGAATATGCTGGTGACCAGCGGCCTGCATGATTCTCAGGTTCAGTACTGGGAACCGGCAAAATGGGTGGCAAAACTGCGGAAACTGAAGACGGATGATAATTTGCTGCTGCTCTATACCGATATGGAAGCGGGGCACGGCGGTAAGTCAGGACGGTTCAACTATTTGTGGGATGTGGCGCTCGGTTATGTGTTCCTGCTGATGGTGGATGAACAACAGGAGTAGTGACACTGTCACTTAATGTGTGACAATGTCACCGGTAAAATCGGATGTTACTCAGCGGCTTTCCGTTTACGGGCAGCCGCTTTTTTGTGCACGGCGATAATTTCACTCTCCACACTGCCATCCTGTAACAGCGTGGTGATTTTCTGCCCGACTTTTACCTGACGGGTTTTGTTCAGCACTTCACCGCTGTCTGTCTGGCTGATACTGAAGCCCCGGCTGAGTGTTGCCAGCGGGCTGACACCCTCGAGTGTAGAGCAGAGACGGGCAAACCGTTCGCGTTGCTGACTGAGCTGTTCACGCATGGCAGAGGAGAGACGGTACTGCAACTGCTGAACATGGCGCTGCTGCTGTTGCAGTTGCGGGCGCGGATCCCGGCGCATCAGACGCTGTTCTGTTTGTGTCAGCTGACGGGACTTTTGAGTCAGCATAAGCTGTCCGGCCTGAATCAGCCGTTGTTCCAGGCGCTGAATCAGTTGTTGCTGCCGTGCGAGGCGCAGTTGCGGATGCTGTTGCTGCAAGCGGTGATGTAACTGGCTGAACAACCGCTGTTTTCTGGCAATAAAATAATCCATCGCCATTTCCAGCCGTTGTTGTACTGACTGGATCTGCCGCAGGCGCTCTGTCAGGTCACGGCTGACCAGTTCTGCCGCCGCCGACGGGGTTGGTGCCCGCAAATCCGCGACAAAATCGGCGATAGTGATATCCGTTTCATGACCGACGGCACTGATCACCGGAAGCCGGCTGGCAAAAATGGCCCGCGCCACCCGCTCATCATTGAAACTCCACAAATCTTCCAGTGAACCGCCGCCGCGCCCGACAATCAGCACATCACATTCATTACGGCGGTTAGCGGTTTCAATTGCACGGACAATCTGTGCCGGTGCATCAGCACCCTGAACCTGAGCGGGGTAGATAATCACCGGCAGTGACGGGTCACGGCGGCGCAGAATATTCAGAATATCGTGAAGGGCGGCCCCGGTGGCGGATGTCACCACGCCCACACAGGTGGCAGGCACCGGCAGCGGTTTTTTCAGATGGGTATCAAACAGTCCTTCGGCTTTCAGTTTCTCTTTCAGCAGTTCAAACTGCTGCTGAAGCAGACCTTCACCGGCAGGTTGCATGGACTCAACAATCAGTTGGTAATCCCCGCGCGGCTCATACAGCGTGATCGCAGCGCGTACCAGCACCTGCTGCCCGTTCTGCGGCGCAAATGTCACACGGCTGTTGTTGCCGCGGAACATGGCTGCCCGCACCTGGGATTTTTCATCTTTCAGGGTAAAATACCAGTGACCGGAAGACGGGCGCGAAAAGTTGGAGATCTCCGCGCTGATCCAAATCCGGCCCATTTCCAGCTCGAGTAACTGCCGGACAGTCGTATTTAACCGGGTAACAGTAAAAATTGCGGTATTTTCAGGTAGCAACATGTGAGCCAGATCAAATAATAAAACAAGGACTTAATTGTCCGATACTACCGCCTTCTGACAGATTAGCAACGAATTTTTGAAAAAAAGGCTAGGCGCAACCGATTACCACCTGTATAATGCCGCGGCAATATTTTATCTTCTTTCAATCCTGCTGCCTGGTGAGATATTGCACATGTTACGTATTAAAAAAGAAGCTTTAACCTTTGATGATGTTCTCTTAGTTCCTGCACACTCCACAGTTCTGCCCAACACTGCCGATTTATCGACACAACTCACCGCGAAAATCCGTCTGAACGTCCCGATGATCTCGGCGGCGATGGATACCGTAACGGAAGCCCGTCTGGCGATTGCCCTTGCCCAGGAAGGTGGCATCGGTTTTATTCACAAAAATATGTCCATTGAGCGTCAGGCTGATGAAGTCCGCCGTGTGAAAAAACACGAAAGCGGCGTTGTTTCTGATCCGCAGACTGTTACTCCGTGCACCACACTGCGCGAAGTCCAGACCCTGACTGAACAGAACGGTTTTGCCGGTTATCCGGTGGTCACGACCGATAACGAATTAGTCGGTATCATCACCGGCCGTGACGTGCGTTTCGTGACTGACCTGGATCAGCCGGTGACTGCCGTTATGACCCCGAAAGAGCGTCTGGTGACCGTCCGTGAAGGCGAAGCCCGCGAAGTGGTTCTGAAAAAAATGCACGAGCGCCGCGTGGAAAAAGCGCTGGTGGTGGATGATTCCTTCCATCTGCTCGGCATGATCACTGTAAAAGATTTCCAGAAAGCAGAGCGCAAACCAAACGCCTGTAAAGATGAGCACGGCCGTCTGCGTGTCGGCGCAGCTGTTGGTGCCGGTGCCGGTAACGAAGAGCGTGTTGATGCGCTGGTGGCTGCCGGTGTGGACGTTCTGTTAATCGACTCCTCTCACGGTCATTCCGAAGGCGTGTTACAGCGCATCCGTGAAACCCGTGAAAAATACCCTGATCTCGAAATCATCGGTGGTAACGTCGCCACAGCCGAAGGTGCGAAAGCCCTGGCGGCAGCCGGTGTCAGCGCAGTGAAAGTGGGTATCGGCCCCGGTTCTATCTGTACCACCCGTATCGTAACTGGTGTGGGCGTACCACAGTTAACCGCTATTTCTGATGCTGTTGAGGCCCTGGAAGGCACCGGTATTCCGGTTATCGCTGACGGTGGTATCCGTTTCTCCGGTGATATCGCGAAAGCGCTGGCAGCCGGTGCGGCATGTGTGATGGTCGGTTCGATGTTCGCCGGTACCGAGGAATCTCCGGGCGAAGTGGAACTCTATCAGGGTCGTGCTTACAAATCTTACCGTGGTATGGGTTCGCTCGGTGCGATGTCCAAAGGTTCTTCTGACCGTTACTTCCAGACCGATAACGCCGCTGACAAACTGGTGCCGGAAGGTATCGAAGGCCGTGTGGCTTACAAAGGTGTGCTGAAAACCATCGTTCACCAGCAAATGGGCGGCCTGCGCTCTTGCATGGGACTGACCGGTTGTGCAACTATTCACGAACTGAATACTAAAGCAGAGTTTGTCCGTATCAGTGGTGCCGGGATTCAGGAAAGTCACGTTCATGATGTGACTATCACCAAAGAAGCACCAAACTACCGTTCAGGTCTCTGATTCATGCGGCGGTCTGCGGACCGCCAGCCTATAATTGTTTGCTCTTGGAACATACATTAATGACAACGAATATTCATCAGCACCGCATTCTTATCCTCGACTTTGGATCGCAGTACACTCAGCTGATCGCGCGCCGTATCCGTGAAATCGGCGTTTATTGTGAACTGTGGGCATGGGATGTCACTGAAGAACAGATCCGTAATTTCAATCCGAACGGTATTATTCTCTCCGGCGGCCCGGAAAGCACCACTGAACACAACAGCCCGCGCGCACCTGAGTATGTCTTCAGCGCCGGTGTACCGGTTCTCGGCATCTGCTACGGCATGCAGACCATGTCTATGCAGCTCGGCGGCGCAGTGGAAACCTCTGACGAGCGCGAGTTCGGTTATGCGCAGGTTGAAATCCGCGAAACCTGCGAACTGTTCCGTGGTATTCAGGATATGCTGGATGACAACGGCAAACCACTGCTGGATGTGTGGATGAGCCACGGTGACAAAGTTACCGCTATCCCGTCTGATTTCGTGACTGTCGCCAGCACCGAAACCTGTCCGTTTGCGATCATGGCAAACGACGAAAAACGTTTCTACGGCGTGCAGTTCCACCCGGAAGTGACCCATACTCACCAGGGCCAGGAAATCCTCAAACGTTTCGTGCTGGATATCTGTCAGTGTGAAGCTCTGTGGACTCCGGAAGCCATTATTGAAGACACCGTTATCCGCCTGCGTGAGCAGATTGGTGATGACCATGTCATCCTGGCACTCTCCGGCGGCGTGGACTCATCCGTGACTGCCATGCTGTTAAACCGTGCTATCGGCAAGCGCCTGACCTGTGTATTTGTGGATAACGGCTTACTGCGCCTGAACGAAGCAGAGCAGGTTATGGAGATGTTTGCGGGCAAATTTGACCTCAATATCATCCACGCCAAAGCGGAAGACCGTTTCCTGAATGCCCTGAAAGGCATTGCGGATCCGGAAGCCAAACGTAAAGCTATCGGCCATACATTCATTGAAATTTTTGATGAAGAAGCGTCAAAACAGAAACAAGTCAAATGGCTGGCACAGGGCACTATCTATCCGGATGTGATTGAATCTGCCGCCTCTGAAACCGGTAAAGCCCACGTGATCAAATCCCACCATAACGTCGGCGGCCTGCCGGAAGATATGGAGCTGGGACTGGTTGAGCCGCTGCGCGAACTGTTTAAAGACGAAGTCCGCCGTATCGGTCTGCAGCTGGGTCTGCCGTACGATATGCTGTACCGCCATCCGTTCCCGGGCCCTGGTCTGGGTGTCCGCGTACTGGGTGAAGTGAAAAAAGAGTACTGCGACATCCTGCGCCGTGCTGATGCTATCTTTATCGAAGAGCTGCACAAAGCGGATCTGTACCATAAAGTCAGCCAGGCATTCACTGTCTTCCTGCCGGTACGTTCTGTCGGTGTCATGGGCGACGGCCGTAAATACGACTGGGTTGTCTCACTGCGCGCAGTCGAAACCATCGACTTTATGACCGCACACTGGGCACATCTGCCATACGACCTGTTAGGCCGCGTCTCCAACCGCATCATCAATGAAGTCGACGGCATTTCCCGTGTCGTATACGACGTCAGCGGTAAGCCACCGGCGACGATTGAGTGGGAATGATATACCAATAATTTTTAACTATCGGTAATTATCAGAAAACCGAAAGCCATCAGTATGTTACTGGTGGCTTTTTTGTTTTTAACTGTTTTTAATTGTTGACAAGAGCCAGTATTTTTGACGGTATATGTGACGGTATCAAAAAATAAAACCACTCTAAACCGGCTGTGATACCGTCAAAAAAATAAAAATTATGACGGTATTAAAAGAGAGAATACCGACGTGCTGACTGATACAAAATTAAAAAGTATGAAGCTGCAGGACAGGCTTTATAAAGTGTCTGACCGTGATGGTTTGTATGTCGCTGTCACAAAAAATGGAACAATTTCATTCAGGTATGATTATCGTTTTAATGGCCGCCGTGAAACGGTGACGTTTGGCAAATACGGGCCTGACGGTATCACGTTGGCACAGGCCCGCGAATTACTGAATGATGCAAAAAAGCAGCTGAATGCAGGTATATCACCGGCTGCAAGTAAACGTGACGGTATCGATAAGCGAAAGGGGGCGACGGTATTCGGTGAATATACCGTCAGATATCTGCGTGAAGCCCGCCTGGCGGATTCGACACGGGCAATGAAAGCATCAGTAATCGAACGTGAGATAACGCCGGTGTTGGGTCGTCTGACGCTGGAAGAGATAAGTACCCAGCGGTTACGGTCATTGTGTGAAAAGATCCGTGACCGTGGCGGACGGGCAACCGCATTACAGGTACGTGAGATTGTTGGCGCGGTATTTGATTATGCGATTGACCGAGGCTATGAGATCAGTAACCCGGCAGCAGGTATTAAAGCATCCACTATTGCCACCTTTGAGCCGCGTGAGCGTGCTATGTCACCAAAAGAGATCGGCATATTCTTCCGGGAACTGGAGAACTACAGCTGTTATCCGACGTTGAAACTGGCCGTTAAATTTGTACTGTTAACTCTGGTGCGGAAAACAGAATTTATCAAAGCCACCTGGGAAGAAGTCGATTTTAAACGTGCTCAGTGGGTGATCCCGAAAGAACGGATGAAGCGCCGCCGGGAGCATGTGATTTATCTCTCCCGGCAGGCGCTGGATATGATGACCGGATTTCAGGTTTGCGCCATGGGTAGTGAATACCTGATCCCGGGGCGCTATGACATTCACAAGCCACTGTCGAACGCGGCACTGAATAATGTGATTGATGGTGTGGTTAAACGGATAAATGAGAAGGGGATTAATTTTGCACCGCTGACGGTACATGACCTGCGCCGGACAGCCAGCACGCTGTTGCATGAGGCGGGGTTTAATTCCGACTGGATAGAGAAGTGTCTGGCCCACGAACAAAAAGGCGTCCGTGCCGTGTACAACAAAGCGGAATACGCTGAGCAGCGCCGCGACATGTTGCAGCAGTGGGCCGATATGGTTGACGGGTGGATTGAAGAGGGAAAAGCGGGGTAATTACTCGTCGCCTAACACTTTGCTGGCGATCAGGGATGAAAGATAACACGCGCCGACCGGCAGCCAGAGTGTGGAATAAAGCATCACGGCGGCTATGTCGGTGCGGGTATCTGCGCTTCTGCTCAGTTCTGCGAAGAGATAACCGGCAATCCACAGATAGAGTGCAAGGATCATCATCAGTGCCTCCTATCCGTTTTTGCGCTTGTTCTGTGCGTCATCGTCGCCGCACTCTTTTGAGCAGTACGCGCTGCCGGGCGTAACTGGTTCATCACGGCACCAGATACAGAAGCCGGTCAGGCTCTGCGGCTTTGGTGGCCGGTTGGCAAGCGCGGCAGTCAGTCGCAGTTCGTTTAAGTCATTGGCTTCATCGATAATATCGGCCATAAAATCACCTCAGTTGTATGTCACTGTTAACCTGATCCCCGTACACATCCCATTCGCCGTATTTCTCCCTGGCAAACAGTTCGATGCGCGGGACATCGCCATATAACTCTTCCAGCCGGTGATGTACTTCCTTCGGTTTCTCGCTGTGCTCACCGAGGCAGGAATACACTATCTGCCGGACGCTGGCCGAGCGGCGTTCCAGTCCCCGACCTCTGGTAGCAATCAGGCATACCTCTGCATTAGCGCGGGTATAGTTGCCGCCGTTGATGCGCGTCTCTGCGTTCAGAGTGTCCATGAAGTCGAACATGTCTTCTGGCGGATGTTTATCTATCCGATCCCCTGCGTTTTTGTTCAGCTTCACCCACACGAACCCGAAGCCGGTACGCACCTTGAATCCCCATGCTTCAGCCAATTCGTAAGCCTCACGGACAAAGTTACCCGTGTACCACATGCAGAGTACGGAGTTATCAGAGGCTATCTTTTCGATGGGTAAGCGGGTGAGGGAATAAAAATCGGTGGTGTTGTAGTGGTTATCTGCTGCGCCATTGGAGGATTTGTTGCTGTATTGCCAGGGTGGGTCTGCGAGAATTAAGTCATACTTTTTCATTGGTCACCTACACTGAGTAAATTACCTTTCTGAAATAGAGCCTGATAAGCGAAAGTGTGGTTTTGAATTTATTTCCTTCATGCTCAGTAATGAAGTGGCGTTCACATTTTTCACAGGTATAGCCGTAATAAAATCGCTCACTTTCATTAAGCCGTTTATTGCATATTTCGCAGCGGTGACTATTTTTCATTCTCCGCCTCTTTCATCATCAG
>NZ_KV791707.1:0-1000 GCF_001807955.1 Morganella sp. HMSC11D09 | reverse complement strand
AATAATAACCTGGCGGTTCCCTACTCTCACATGGGGAGACCCCACACTACCATCGGCGCTACGGCGTTTCACTTCTGAGTTCGGCATGGGGTCAGGTGGGACCACCGCGCTACGGCCGCCAGGCAAATTCATTTCAATCCAAAACAAGCTTTCACAGTGAATGACTTCTGCCTCTTCACTGTGCTGAAAAATCTCTCTAATCGTCTCTCAACTCAAAACACCTTCGGTGTTGTCAGGTTAAGCCTCACGGTTCATTAGTACTGGTCAGCTCAACGCATCGCTGCGCTTACACACCCAGCCTATCAACGTCTTAGTCTCAAACGTTCCTTCAGGACCCTTAAAGGGTCAGGGGAGACTCATCTCGAGGCAAGTTTCCCGCTTAGATGCTTTCAGCGGTTATCTCTTCCGCACTTAGCTACCGGGCAATGCAATTGGCATCACAACCCGTACACCAGTGGTGCGTTCACTCCGGTCCTCTCGTACTAGGAGCAACCCCTCTCAATCTTCCAGCGCCCACGGCAGATAGGGACCGAACTGTCTCACGACGATCTAAACCCAGCTCGCGTACCACTTTAAATGGCGAACAGCCATACCCTTGGGACCTACTTCAGCCCCAGGATGTGATGAGCCGACATCGAGGTGCCAAACACCGCCGTCGATATGAACTCTTGGGCGGTATCAGCCTGTTATCCCCGGAGTACCTTTTATCCGTTGAGCGATGGCCCTTCCATTCAGAACCACCGGATCACTAAGACCTACTTTCGTACCTGCTCGAGCCGTCACTCTCGCAGTCAAGCTGGCTTATGCCTTTGCACTAACCGCATGATGTCCGACCATGCTTAGCCAACCTTCGTGCTCCTCCGTTACTCTTTGGGAGGAGACCGCCCCAGTCAAACTACCCACCAGACACGGTCCCCGATCCAGATTATGGACCCGGGTTAGAACATCAAACGTTAAAGGGTGGTATTTCAAGGATGGCTCCGTGCAGACTGGCGTCCAC
>NZ_KV791706.1:0-27223 GCF_001807955.1 Morganella sp. HMSC11D09 | reverse complement strand
TCTTCACACAAATTGATATAGCGCGACCGAAGCCGGAGGCCGTATACCTTCGGCTTCACCCTTTCTTGTGGTACTTAATGAATGCATAGATAAATGTCCTTCCTGTCGCCACGGTCCGATCCAGCAGTTTCTTCAGTTGTTTTTCTTCTTCACTGTCTACCTGCCCGTCTTCCAGTGATTTATCCATAAACACAGCCAGTGCCCCCTGATTAGCCGCTACCTTGCTATGCAGGCGAAATAATTCGGGCTCATCCAGATCATCCGGATTGATTCTTTCCACCAGCAGCATTTCAGATTCTGTTGCAACATATTCGGCATACAGTTTCGTCCCGGAGACTTCCTGCATCGTCATCAGGTCGTGGTGATCGAAGAACCGGCAGCCGTTCTTCTCATAAAATCGGTTATTGAACGACGTAGCAGACATACCAAGCGCACCGGCCATAACTTCACGCCCACCATTAGTAGCGCTGCACATCTCTCTTACGACTTCTTTCAGTGATTCATTCTTCATTGCCTACTCGCTTTCAGGTTGGGTTGTAGTTAACCGTGCTTTTCAGTGCTGCTATGCTGATAAAGTGCAGGGTTGTACTTGAGTTTTCCGTTTGTGAGCCGCTCAATTTTCAAAGCTTGTTTTTCCGGAACAACGGATACCCACTGACACACCGCGCTATGGGAAATTCCCAAAACAAGTGCCGTTTTAGTTGTTCCGCCGAAATAGGCTAAAACTTGATTTTTATGCATGTATCACCCCTTAAAAAGTTAGCATACTTACAATATAAACTTGCAAGATACTTACGTCAATAAAATGTAAGCTTGCTTACATGAATAAGACGGGAGAAAGTTTATGAATACGCTCGGCGAGAGAATCAAATTTAGAAGGCGTCAGCTTAAAATGACCCAGAGAGATGTCGCCGAGTGTGTGGGTATCTCGGCATCGGCAGTTACCCAATGGGAAGGTGATTCCACAGGGCTGTCCAGTGAAAATCTTTTAAAATTATCTGCTGTGCTTCGTTGTTCGCCTCAATGGCTGCTTTTGGGTGAAGGTGAACTAGATCTTCCGTTTCCGCCATATGGCAATCATTACGCTCAAATTCCGGTGATTTCCTGGGTTCAGGCAGGAAACTGGACTGAGGTTATTAACCACCCAGATGCTAATTCTCTTCAATATGTTGATACATCAGCAAAAGTAAGCGGTAACGCCTTTGCATTAATTGTTAAGGGGCAGTCAATGACATCTACATCAGGTGATCTTAGTATTCCTGAGGGGGCAATTGTTGTAGTTGATCCCGATTTTGGATTTGTTGACGAAATGAACAATAAGATAATTATCGCGCAATTAAATGAATCCAATGAGGCCACCATAAAAAAATTCATTATAGATGGCCCCAATAGGTATCTTGCGCCCCTTAACCCCCAATTTAACCCAATACCAGTTAACGGCAATTGCCGACTTATAGGCCAAGTTAAGCAAATAATCATAAACTTAGACTAATATTCCACATCAGTTCAATCCCGCCCTATTTGCGGGATTTTTTTATGCCCACGAAAATAATGTTAGTAAGCTTATTTTTCTTCTTGACACAAAATGTAAGTTAACTAATATTATAAGCATGCAGACAACAGAACACTTAACAATTAGTGGAGTCTATATGCAAACCGAACCTACCATCACCAGTAATATGTCTGCCGACGATGTCGCTCAGTGGATCACAGAGAAAGCAAAGTCCATTAATCAGTTGCAGGTGCTCCGTGATTCGAGAGCAAGCCACCAGCGTTTAATTGAGCGCCTGGATAAAGAGATCGCTGAGTGGGAAGCCCGCTGTACTTTAACAGTACAACCGCAGTAACGGCTGCGTATCTGAATAACTGTGTGAAGAGTATCAATTAGTGTGGAGAGATAGACGTTATGACAACTGAAAATGAAAAAAGCAGCCAGGCAGTCGTTGACCCGGCTAATATGACAGGCGTCGAGTTATACGACTACCTGTCAAAGCGGTTTTACCCGCTCGTTCAATTCCACCAAAAAGCAGGTTTTGTTAATACTTTTGTTAGACAACTTGAGAACGAGGTGGCGGAAACACTTCATGTAGCTATTCCTGCTTTAGAAGTGGCCAACCAGTACCCAGAATCCAACCTCCAAAGGGATCTGTCTCAAAATCATCAGAAGCTACTGGCTCTGAGATATTTTTTAAGTAACTTTGAGCCGTTTCCGGAAGTAAAGCCTCGCTGAGTGGCTTCAGTAAAATAGTTAATTTCGCTTTATCGCTTAACCATGCAGCATCATTAGTGGCCGTGCATACCACGGTGTAGTCCACCAGCCGGCCGCCAATTTTTTACAAACATAAGTCCACCGGCGTAAATCGTCCTGCCGGATAGATACCTTGCATAACCGCTGGTGGACTTATTTTTGTGAATTATAAAAAAAGAAATAACCATTATTCCAGCACCAGGGAATTAATTACTTATAAAAAGTAACGGCTTTTTATTACCTAAATTGTGTGGAGAGATAAATGTCATATATAGCAACCAGTACCGGAAAACATATTGATTTCGTCAATATCACTCCGGATCAGATTTGTATCGAAGATATCGCGCGCGGCCTGTCAAATGAATGCCGGTTTGCCGGGCAACTGGAAAGTTTCTATTCCGTGGCTCAGCACTCTGTATATGTCAGCCAGATTGTACCGCCGGAATATGCACTGGAAGCCCTGCTGCACGATGCTGCTGAGGCGTATATCAAAGATATTCCCTCACCGCTGAAAGCCATGCTGCCGGACTACAAGGCCGTGGAAAAACGCATTGAAGCGGTTATCCGCGAGAAATTCGGCCTGCCGCCGGTAATGACAGTTGATGTTCACTATGCCGATCTGGTCATGTTGGCGACCGAAAAGCGGGACTTTGAAATAGACCCCGTCAATCACTGGCCGATGCTGGATTCAGCCCCATCACATGATGACATCATTATCCAGCCACTGACACCACCGCAGGCATATCACCAGTTTATGGCGCGGTTTGAAATGCTGATTTCTGGTAAACAACAAAAAACTATTTCATACATAAAACCAGAACGCGATCCTGATGGTTACTGGGTGCATCCAGATGTTCCTTGTTTAGAATCGAATCAGGAAATAGAGCAATGGTGCGATGAAAACAACCTTGAACACCAGGTGGTGTATTGCCAGAATGACATTGATAACTTCCACTCACTGTGGTTCAGCTATTTTGAAGAAGGTGATACCAATGTTTCAGCATGGGAACCAACAAAACCAGATGGTGATGGCTGGTTTATCGCCTGGATAGCAGACAATGAAGACGGCCCGATCTGTATGTGGGTTAGACCTAAAAACCTCTAATCGTATACGGCGATGTGTGGAGAGAAAATTATGAATACTGTATTTCTGTTAATGGCGGAGTTTGAAACATCTCAAATCCCGCTGGCAGTAGTTGCAAAGAAATTTCTGAATATGACCGAGTCATACGCAGATAAAAAAGCAAATTTAGGTGAGCTGCCATTTCCGGTTTACCGAGACACCACCAGCCAGAAATCGATCCGGATGGTACACGTTAGCGATCTGGCCGAATGGATTGAAACAGAAAGAGAAAAATCCAAAAAAGAGTTAACATTGATTCACAAGAATTGATTATAGCAAACATCTAAGTATATAAAAAACCGGCGTTACGCCGGTTTTTTATATACATCAATAAGCTAATGAAAACGTGTTATTCAACGGCAAAGAAAAATTATTCTTTTTTTGCATCTCATTCTTTCTTCGTTGGATCACTATAGCTATATTTTGGATTACTGACTTAGGTGCACCAATAATCTTAATGTTTTTTAATAAAAATTCATGACCGTACTTTACGGTTAATACACCAAATAATTCATCAGCATAAGATTCAGATATAGACTTAACATCTGAAAGGTCTAACAAAACCGGACTTACGCCATCAATTGCATTTTCGATTTGGTAACGTTTAGGTATGGCTAAACGACGTGAAGCCAAATCACCTCCAGGTAGCTTAATATTAACGTTACTCATTTTAGTCATCTCCACTTTGAAGCAGACTCATTATCTGAGACAGTTCATCACTTGTCTCACCTTCTACGGACTCAGGATTGCTATCGGTAGCAAGCTCTTCTAAACTGAGTCTACACGAAATTGCAACACCTTTCCAGTCGACAGGGAGAGAGTGGTAAGTCCTTACATCTCCAGAAACAACCAGACATACATCACCAGATGCTATCTGCAACTCTCCATTATACCTTTTTACGAGTTTGATCAGATGAGCCAATCCTAGTCCTTGATGATTATTATCACAATCCCTGATACTAACTCCAGAAGAAAATGCCTGCCCACTAAAATCCTTCGGAACACTTTGTTCCCAACCATCGTAATTATCTGCATGTTTAGAGGAATTTCCTTCCTGCAAACACCAATTTAATGCATCTCTGTGAGTTGTAATACCCAACTGTGCCGCTAACCCAGAACGCATTAACTCAGATAAAAAACCCAACCCATGATCTGCTAATGCAAATTCGATTACTTGGTCAGCCCAGTTGGATGGATTTTTACTTTTTTGTGCTAATGAAAATCCAGATGCTTTCCCATGCGACCAAACATTATCATGAAGTTCCCCAACTACGAATAATAGCTCCTGAAGTCCATGCGGTTCATTCTCACAGTTACTGACAAACGACCGAAGACAGCTATTGATACATGTTGTTGCAGAATCAACTTGATCTTCATCATAGAGATGGGTTAATCCACTATAATTTTTACCTTGGTTAACTCTAATTTGCTCATAGCCATCGTTACCCCATATTGCTTTATAATATTCTATAGCTTGGAGGTAACCAGATTGATTATCGTTAACAGTATAAAACTCACGCTCACTAATTTGATTTTTTTTACAAAATGCAGCTAAAACCGCTATAAATCCTGGGGATAGGTAGTTATTGGGCAAAGTAATACTGTTATATTCACTATCATAATGTACAGTTGGGATATCCTGTAACCCATCCAACAACATCAAGCCCATTATAAGCTCCGTATAATCATCAGGTAATTTAATGCATTATACTTTATTGTTTTTGCAATTAAAACTTTGCTTCTCAGCTCAGCACACCAATAGCACTCCACGAAATCATATCTTATTGATATTTATGAACAGTAAATCCCATCCAGCATCGGTGCCACGGAGAAACGGTTAAGGTTCTTATAGCCGCCAGTAGTGCGTAACTGCTGGTTTTCAGTGGTTTTTTCTGTTGGTGTGTTTTGGTGCATGGTGTATCCGGGATCTCAGTACATCAGTCAGAAAGAAAAACAAAGGCGGAGTATATCACAGAGGTATGATATCTCCGCTTTCTGCATCACGCCTGCCGCTGTTCCTTTTTACTCACCCGGTACGCATTCCATGCCAGCAGGGCGCCGCACAGCATAGTGACGGCCAGTGCAGTTTTCGGCGGTAAGGGTGATGCGATAGCAACCAGCGTCAGCACTGCGCCGCCCGCCATCTGCATAAACCCCACCAGTGCAGAGGCAACACCGGCGTTATCAGAATAAGGCTCCAGGGCATAGCTGGTTGCCGGTCCCATAATAAAGGCCAGCCCGGCACAGGCTGCGGCCACCGGCAGCATATAGATCAGCCAGTGATTCTGTATTTGTGCGGAGAACAGTACCGGGCTCAGTGCCAGCGCAATGCACCCCAACACCATCAGTACACCACCGGAAACCAGACAAACAGGCCGTCCGGCTCTGCGGATCACCCGGTTGGCGATCATACTGATCCCCATAATCCAAAATCCGTTAGCGCCGAACACAACCGAAAACTGTAACGGGCTGAGTGCCGCGTCGCCCATCAGTACCGCCGGAGCCAGGGAAACATACGTTAATACCATTCCCATTGTCCCGGCATTCACCAGGGAAAAGATCAAAAACCGCTTGCTGAACAACACAGAAACGAGGCTCTTCAGCGGGTTCTCTTTATGCTGAGCACTGCTTTCCGGCCGGGTTTCCGGCAGATATTTAGCCGTCAGAATCAGCAGAATAAAAGCATACAGCGCCAGGAAGCCAAAAGGCAGCCGCCAACCGTAATATTCCGCCATAATACCGCCCAGCAGCGGCGCCAGCGCCGGAACAATATTTAATGTCCCGTTTAAAAAGCCGAAAGCACGTGCCGCTTCGTTGCCGTTAAAGCAATCGCGGACACAGGTAAAAGCAACCACTGAGGTACAGCAGACACCCGCTCCCTGAATTAACCGGGAAGCGATAAACATCCCCGGAGTCACCGCAAAGGCAGCAGTCAGGGAACCGGCGATATACAATACCATGCCCGCCATCGCCATCGGTCTGCGGCCGAATTTATCCACCAGGTGACCGGAAATCAGCTGACCTGCGCCTAATACAAGAATAAACAACGAGATAGTTGACTGAATCAATGACTCACTGCTGCCCAGGCCTTTTGCAATTGCCGGAATAGCCGGTAAATAAAGATCAATACCCAATGGTCCCAATAACACGATAACTAACAATAAAAGCAATAAATTCCGCATACCGTTAAATTTCACTCATCACCTGACGACAGCAAAAAATACACGTAATTGTTGTTTTTTACAACCATCACTTATAACTAAACCTGTGAATTAAAAGAAAAAACAATGCTGTATATTTCATTATATAGTGAAATTACAATCAACCTGGATTTTTTATTTAATGAAGGAATAGATTTCCGCCAATATTACTTATTTTATAAGTAAACAAAATAACACATATCAATACAATTACTGACAAATATTATCGCCTGATTTTATGTATTTTATGGAAATATTCAGATATTTTAACCTTTGTATTTTCTCATAATACCCTCAGAGAATTTAACAAACTATCTTCAGCCATATTGTAAGACAACAATCACACTTCCGGGTTGTCTGTCATTCCGCTAAAGCATGAAAAGGTAGTTAAATCACCCATTTTGAACTCAAAATCAGCATCAATATCTTTATATTAGGTATAATCCCGACTAAATATCAGAATATTCCGCTTACTCATCATTCATGTAAGATGTTAAAAACCGGGTATTCTTTGTAACAACATGAAATCGCTGAGGTTATAGTGTTAATACGTAGTATTCTCGTCTTTATTGTTTATTATTTGTTGCTTTTTTGTATCTATTACATATTAAAAGGGTATCGATTATACTTTTTAAAGAAACTATTTGAGGAAATAAATACGTCAAGTTAAATTTTAACATTATTAATGACAACCGTTTATCTTCATAATTTATGACAATATATGATAAATATGAGTTGGCAATGTTTATTGGCGGCAAAATAAAATGTCAGCGACTGAAAAACTGTCTGACAGGTAAAGAGCTTTCAATAAAAATTAATATCTCACAACAGCAGTTATCCCGTTATGAAACGGGAGCAAGCTTAATTCCTCTGGATAAACTGTTAATGCTTGCAGACGTCCTGAATATTAGTGTTAGTTATTTTTTTGATGAAATGGGTTGTGATGAAGAATAAGTTTAATTTGACAAACATTAATATATTATTGTTTAACCAGACTGACAGATGATAATGAGTAATAAAACAGATAATAACCTGAACACCAGCATTAATGAGATGTACAAGCTTATCGGCGGGCAAATCCGCAAAATGCGCAGGATCACCGGAGTCACATCAACAGAACTGGGCAATCTGATTGGTGTATCACAACAGCAAATCTCCCGTTACGAAATCGGCAGCACAAAAATTTCACTGGAAATTATTCTGAGGATCTCCCAGGTCTTCGGCGTCTCCCCTTACTACTTTATAGAAGACAGTCTGCTGTTCTTTACCCGCCAGCACCTGCCGGATGATGATAACGTTATCCCCCGCAGTACCGACGCCGGTGTAAATACGGAGCCGGAGACCCGGCCACCGGAACACTGAGTGTGTGACAGCACCGCTGATGCGGTGCTGTCTATTTATACCGGCTGAGTGGTTACATCCAGCCACTGTGCGTTTGTCAGTTCCGCCAGCCGCGCAGGTGTCAGCCGGACAGCGGAATTAGCCGACCCCGCCGCAGGTAATACCGTGTCATACTCACGGAGTGAATGATCCGCATAAACGGTCAGCGGTACCGGCAGCCCGAACGGACAGACTCCCCCGACCGGATGGCCGGTGAAATGCACCACTTCCTCTGCATTCAGCATTTTGGCCTTGCAGCCGAACTGTGTTTTGAATTTTTTATTATCCAGCCGGGCGTCCCCTGCCATCACAATCAGAATCGCGCTGTCATCCGTCAGCTTAAAAGAGAGTGTTTTGCAGATCTGACTGGGGCCGACACCATGAACTTCTGCTGCCTGAGTGACAGTGGCAGTCGGCTGTGTGGTCTCAATAATCGTGACATCCGGGGCATGCGTGCCGAACCAGGCACGAACCGTTTCGATACTCATTCAGGACTCCGTTTTATTATCGTGTGCTTTTTATGTGTTTGCACCAACAGCTCACCATAATTTGCCCTGAATTGGCAGCCCTTTTTTGACAAAATAGCGCGGATACCGGTTATTCTGCCGGAATTCATGTTAGAGTGAGCTGTTCATATATTTATTGATTAGCGGAAGGTGATGTCATGCAATCTGTTGATATTCAGACTTTATTAAAAAAAGCAGAAGCGCTGTGTCTGTCACGCAGTGTGCGCATGACGTCTCAGCGAAAGTCGATTCTGCAGCTGATTGCCGGCCAGCCCGGAGCCATCAGTGCTTATGAGCTGCTGGATCTGCTGCGCGAAACCGAGCCGCAGGCAAAACCGCCGACAATCTACCGCGGTCTGGAATTTCTGCTGGAGCAGGGATTTATCCACAAAATTGAGTCCACCAACAGCTTTGTGATGTGCCCGCATTTTGATAAACCCAGCCATACTTCAGTACTGTTTATCTGCGATCGCTGTAACAGTGTGACAGAGCGGGACGGAGAGGCGATTGATTCACAAATCACTCAGTTGGCGGATGCCGCGCAATTTCATATCCGCCACAGTGTGATTGAGGCGCACGGATACTGCCGCCCTTGTTATGATATTGAATCCTGCACCCGCAGAGATAAATGCCTGCATGACCATGAACATGACGAACCGCGTAAACGCGGACGCTGAAAAACAAAAACCACAGTGTCCGTCTCCGGCGTACTGTGGTTTTTAAGCGGATACCGTTTCAGGCGGCTGTCCCGGAAATCAGTGCCAGTCGTTATTACGGATCACACCCACTGCCAGACCTTCAACAGTAAAGTTCTGTTCCCGTAAATCCACCACGATCGGGCTGAATTCTTCGTTTTCAGCGTGCAGTTCAATCTTGCTGCCCACTTTCTTAAACCGTTTGACTGTCACTTCATCTTCGATACGGGCAACCACCACCTGGCCGTTATGCACGTCCTGGGTTTTATGCACCGCGAGTAAGTCACCGTCCATAATACCGATATCTTTCATTGACATACCATTTACCCGCAGCAGAAAATCTGCACTTGGTTTAAACAGCATCGGGTCAATCTGATAACGGCTTTCTATATGTTCCTGTGCTAATAAAGGCTCACCTGCGGCCACACGGCCTATTAGTGGTAAACCTTCATCCTCTTCTTCTTCCAGAAGCAGACGGATCCCCCGGGAGGCCCCGGAGACAATCTCAATGACGCCTTTACGCGCCAGGGCTTTCAGGTGCTCTTCCGCCGCATTCGGAGAGCGAAAACCCAGGCGTGCCGCAATTTCTGCACGCGTCGGTGGCATGCCCGTCTGCGAAATATGGTCACGAACAAGGTCATAAACCTGTTGCTGCCGTGCCGTCAGTGCTTTCATTTCGCCCCCTGTTTGTTTATACAGTCAGACTGTGAGTATATACAGGTATTCCGGGATTGGGAACCATAACATGAGGAAAATACGTGTTACGCCGCAGGTTTCACAAAAAATCGTCTGTTAAAGACGCAGGAACCAGCTGGTAAACAGCATAATCCAGACAAACAGCCCCAGTAATGCGGCGATAAATACTGCGGCGGACCCCATATCTTTGGCCCGGCCGGACAGTTCATGATATTCCGTACCGATACGGTCAACCACAGCCTCAATAGCGCTGTTGATAAGCTCAATCACTACCACCAGCACCACCGAACCAATCATCAGTACCCGCTCAACAGCGGTAAAAGAGAAAGCAAAGGCAATAACAATGGCCGGGATCAGCGTCAGCAATTCCTGACGGATAGCGGCTTCATTTTTCCATGCCGCAATGAGTCCTTTCTTTGAATAACCCGCCGCTTTAATTAATCGTATAAATCCGGTATTTTTTTTCATTTCTGTCACTGTAAATAATATGATTATCTGACTGATCGCCGCTATTTTTCCGCGATTTTATTGCTGCCGCAACACAGATCTGGCTTCGCCTTTCTGGTATGCTGAACGCGAATTGTCAACAAGAGGCTTCATACATTTATGTCACTTTGGCGTAAAATATACTATAACGTATTGAATTTACCATTAAAACTATTGGTAAAAAGCAAGCCGATCCCGACGGATCCGGTCAATGAGCTGGGGCTGGATACACAACGTCCGACACTCTATGTTCTTCCTTATCACTCTAAGGCTGACCTGCTGACACTGCGCCGTCAGTGTCTCGCACAGGGCATGCCGGATCCGCTGGAAGATAATGTCATCGGTAATACCACATTACCGGGCTATGTCTTTATCGATGACGGCCCGCGTGTGTTCCGTTATTACGCCCTGAATCCGCGTAAGGATTCCGTCCATATTTTCCACGCCTATCTGGATCTGCACCGCAATAATCCGGCGCTGGATATTCAGATGCTGCCGGTCTCTGTGATGTTCGGTCGTTCACCGGGCCGCGAGGGACACCACGGTGTGCCGCATCTGCGTCTGTTAAACGGGATCCAGAAATTTTTCGCCGTGCTCTGGCTGGGACGCGACAGTTTTGTCCGTTTCTCACAGCCGGTGTCCATGGGCGCAATGGCCTCTGAACACGGCACTGACACTATTATTGCTAATAAACTGGCCCGTGTCGCCCGTATTCACTTCTCGCGCCAGCGTATGGCCGCTATCGGCCCGAAACTGCCGGTGCGTCAGGAGCTGTTCAATAAGCTGCTGAAATCCAAAGCGATTGAAAAAGCCGTTGAAGATGAAGCGAAAGCCAAAAAAATCACCATTGAAAAAGCGCGTCAGAATGCCGTTTCCATGATGAACGAAGTGGCTGCTAACTTCACCTATGACGCTCTGCGCGTGGCTGATCGCGTTCTCGGCTGGACCTGGAACCGCCTCTATCAGGGACTGAATGTCCATAATGCGGAGCGGGTGCGCCAGCTGGCACAGGACGGCCATGAGATAGTGTATGTGCCCTGCCACCGCAGCCACATGGACTACCTGCTGCTCTCCTATGTGCTCTATCATCAGGGGCTGGTGCCGCCGCATATCGCCGCCGGGATTAACCTCAATTTCTGGCCGGCGGGACCGATTTTCCGCCGCCTCGGTGCTTTCTTTATCCGCCGCAGCTTCAAGGGCAACAAACTGTACTCCACCGTTTTCCGTGAATACCTGAGTGAGCTCTTCTCACGCGGTTATTCCATCGAGTACTTTGTCGAAGGCGGCCGTTCCCGTACCGGGCGTCTGCTGGAGCCGAAAACCGGCACATTATCGATGACGCTTCAGGCTATGCTGCGCGGTGACTCGCGACCTATCACCCTGGTGCCGGTCTATATCGGCTATGAGCATGTGATGGAAGTGGGTACTTACGCCAAAGAGCTGCGCGGTGCCACCAAGCAAAAAGAAGGTTTTATGCAGATGGTGCGCGGCCTGCGCAAACTGCGTAACCTCGGCCAGGGTTATGTGAACTTCGGGCAGCCGATTCCGCTGTCACAATACCTGACAAAACAGGTACCGGAATGGCGTGAGGCGATCGACCCGGTCGAGCCGCAGCGTCCGTCCTGGCTGACACCAACCGCAACATCTCTGGCTGATAACATTATGGTGAGCATCAATAATGCCGCCGCCGCGAATGCTATCAACCTGTGTACCACGGCTCTGCTGGCTTCCCGTCAGCGCGCACTGACCCGCGAACAGCTGATCGAACAGCTCGACTGCTATCTCCAGCTGCTGCGCAATGTGCCGTATTCCCCGGACAGCACCACCCCGGCGAAGAGTGCGGAAGAACTGCTGGAACACGCATTGCAGATGAACAAGTTCGAGGTTGAGAAAGACAGCCTAGGGGATATCATCATTCTGCCGCGTGAAAATGCGGTACTGATGACCTACTACCGGAATAACATTCTGCATATGCTGGTACTGCCGTCTCTGGTGACCAGTATCCTGATCCATCACCGCCGCGTCAGCACCGATACTCTGCGTGAACATGTCGGGATGATCTATCCGCTGCTGAAAGCCGAACTGTTTATGCGTTACAGTCAGGAAGAGCTGCCGGCGATCCTCGATACCATCATTGATGAACTGTGTCGTCAGCAATTAATCTGCCGCCGTGATGATAATATGCTGGTCATTAACCCGGCCCGTATCCGTCCGTTACAGCTGCTGGCAGCCGGGATCCGCGAGACATTACAGCGTTATGCGATCACCCTGTCGCTGCTGAATGCCACCCCGGAAATCAGCCGTTCGGCACTGGAAAAAGAGAGCCGGATGCTGGCACAGCGCCTGTCGGTTCTGCACGGTATCAACGCACCGGAATTCTTCGACAAAGCCGTGTTTGCCACCCTGGTCGGCACACTGCGTGAAGAAGGCTATATCAATGACAATGATGATGTGATTGAAGCCAACGCCGGAGAGTTCTACAACGTGCTGGCGGAGCTGATGTCACCGGAAGTCCGTCTGACTATCGAAAGTGTCAGCCTGGAGCCGGAAGAAGCTGTACCGGCAAAAAGTGACGACAGTAATCCGTCTGACTGACGCTGAGAACAAAAAAAGGAGACCGGATAACCAGTCTCCTTTTTTATTGCCGGTTATCTGCACTTACAGATAACTGACCAGCATGCCGAGAAACAGAATAAACCCGACATAGTTATTATTCATAAAGGCCTGAAAACACGGGTCGCGTTCGCGATCGGCCATCAGCCGCTGCTGATAGACAAATAACGCCCCGGCCAGCAGCAGGGACCAGTAGAAGATCCCGGACAGATTAACCATCAGCCCTATCCATAACAGCATCAAAATCATTACCAGCTGCAATATGCCGATAATCATCTTATCAAAGCGCCCGAACAGGATAGCCGTGGATTTCACGCCGATTTTCAGGTCGTCGTTGCGGTCCACCATCGCGTACTGAGTGTCATACACCACAGACCAGACAATATTGACCGCAAACAGCAGCCAGCACTCTGCCGGCAGCGATTCACTGACCGCCGCAAACGCCATCGGAATCGACCAGCCGAAAGCCGCGCCGAGCACCACCTGCGGCAGATGGCTGACCCGCTTCACAAACGGATACACCCAGGCCAGCGCCAGCCCGGCGACTGACAGCCAGATGGTCATCGTATTGAGCGTCAGTACCAGTCCGAATGACACCAGCACCAGTACCGCAAACAGAATTTTGGCTTCTTTTTCCGTGACATCACCGCGCGGCAGCGGACGGTTTTTGGTGCGTTCCACCGAGCCGTCAAATTTCCGGTCGGCGAAATCATTAATCACACAGCCGGCGGCTCGCATACTGAACACGCCAATGGTAAAGATGATCAGAATATGCCAGTCCGGGACACCCCGGGCCGCTATCCATAACGCCCAGTAGGTCGGCCAGAGCAGTAACAGTGAGCCAATCGGGCGGTCTGTCCGCATCAGACGGCTGTATGCCTGCCACTTGCTGCGTACCATGCTTCGTTCCACGTTATTCTTCTCCGAGATATTCACTTATGCGGGGTATGCCGGAGAGGCCGGCAGAAAAACTTCAGTCAGCAGCAGCGGTTTACCGGCCAGGCACAACCGCGAACAGCGGGCCCAGTGGGTTTCTGACAGCCCGAAGCGGATATAATCCCGCGTCAGACAACCGCTGGTAAAGAGATAGCGCCCGAGCGGCACATTTCCCATTTTCAGTAACTGCTGCTCTTCCCCTGTCAGCGTCTCCTCCGGTACCACTGTCCGGCCGGTCAGCCAGGGAACCCCGTCACCATATAACACCACCTCCCGTAACCAGTAGCGTGCACTGCCGGGCAGATGCATCTGCTCTTCTTCAGTCAGCGCTTCACGGGAGATATATTTTTCACAATACGGTTTTACCGTCACTTCATTGCAGTGCTGTTCAAAGCGCCGCGTCATTGACCCTAATTCTGATAACCAGTCCAGCACCCCGGCGGGGATCATTTCCGCATTATCAAACCAGCGGATGGGGGGTGTTATCACTGTTTGTGTCATGAATGTATCCGGTTATCAGGGGCATAATATGCGTTCTGATACACTTTAACAAAACCCGGCAGGAAATGAGCGCGTTACTGAAAATTTTTTGCTAAAAATAAAGCCGCTCTGCATTGTGCAGAGCGGCTTTGTTTATAAAACGCACGGTTAAAGTAAATTCAGCACTAACGCCAGTTTTTAAACCGGTTAATCAGGCCGTTGGTTGAGCTGTCGTGGCTCTCAACCGGCTTGTCACCCGCCAGTTCCGGCAGAATGCGGTTTGCCAGCTGTTTGCCCAGTTCGACGCCCCACTGATCAAACGTATAGATATTCATAATCACGCCCTGAACAAAAATCTTATGCTCATACATGGCGATCAGAGCCCCGAGGCTGAACGGAGTAATGGATTTCAGCAGGATGGAGTTGGTCGGGCGGTTACCCTCAAAGACTTTAAACGGCGCGACATAATCCATTTCAACCGGATTTTTGCCCTGTGCGGCAAACTCCGCATCCACCTGTTCACGGGTTTTGCCGAAGGCCAGTGCTTCGGTCTGCGCGAAGAAATTCGACAGCAGTTTACTGTGATGATCCCCCAGCGGATTATGGCTCTGAGCCGGTGCGATAAAATCACACGGGATCAGTTTGGTACCCTGATGGATCAGCTGATAAAACGCATGCTGCCCGTTGGTGCCGGGCTCACCCCAGATAACCGGACCGGTCTGATGAGAAACCACCTTACCGTTACGATCCACATATTTCCCGTTGGACTCCATATTGCCCTGCTGGAAATAGGCCGCAAAGCGGTGCATGTACTGATCATAAGGCAGAATTGCCTCTGTTTCCGCACCGAAGAAATTGTTGTACCACAGACCAATCAGCGCCAGCAGCACCGGAATATTCTGTGAGAATTCAGTTTCGGTGAAGTGCTTGTCCATGGCATACGCACCATCGAGCAACTGCGTGAAGTTGTCATAACCGACAGAGAGCACGATAGACAGACCAATCGCCGACCACAGGGAATAGCGCCCACCGACCCAGTCCCAGAACTCAAACATATTGGCGGTATCAATACCAAACTCAGCTACTGCATCCGCATTAGTGGACAGCGCGGCAAAGTGCTTCGCCACATGCGCCGGGTCTTTGGCCGCCGCCAGGAACCAGTCACGCGCGGAATGGGCGTTAGTCATGGTTTCCTGGGTGGTAAAAGTTTTGGAGGCGATCAGAAACAGTGTGGTTTCCGGATCCAGCGCTTTCAGGGTTTCGGCGATATGAGTACCGTCAACATTAGAGACAAAATGCATGCCCAGATGATTTTTATACGGACGCAGCGCCTCTGTCACCATATAAGGGCCGAGATCAGAGCCGCCGATACCGATATTCACCACATCGGTAATCGGCCTGCCGGTATAGCCTTTCCACTCCCCGCTGATGATCCGCTCACTGAACACGCGCATTTTTTCCAGCACGGCGCGAACCTCTGGCATCACATCCTGCCCGTCAGTCATCACCGGGGTATTGTCACGGTGGCGCAGCGCGGTGTGCAGAACCGCACGGTTTTCTGTCCGGTTGATCTTCTCACCGGAAAACATACTGCGGACAGCCCCACGCACATCACACTCTTCAGCCAGTGCCAGCAGCTTATCAAGCGTTTCCTGTGTGATACGGTTTTTGGAATAATCCACCAGCATTTCTTCGCCGAACGTGGCAGAAAAACGGCTGAACCGGTCGTTATCCTGCGCAAATAAGTCGCGGAGATGCACAGTTTTCATTGTGTCGTAATGCTGTTCCAGCGCCTTCCAGGCCGCAGTATCAGTGGGGTTAATATTTTTCATTGCAGCTCTCTTTTCATTGAAAACCAAAACTGAATCGTGTCAACAAAGTGTACTCTGTCCTGACGATAAAGGTGTTATGCATCTGTCATTCCGTGATATTGCTCAAAAAACAGAAACAAAACCAGCGCCGGAACCGAATATCGCAAAAAACGATAATTTGCCTGTCATTATGAAAGATATTGATTATCCGTTAATCAATATTGACTCATTCCGGCAATCCCGATAATTCTATCAGTGTAACACAGCTCACATTTTTCACTTTACGGGATAAGGGAATTCATTATGGCGTCAGTATCTTCCGCGCCTGCTCAGCAGGTCATCGCAAAATTCGGTGGTACCAGTGTGGCAAATTATGACGCCATGCAGAAAAGTGCCGGGGTCGTTCTGCAGACCCCCGGTGTGGCACTGGTGGTGTTATCCGCCTCCGCCGGGATCACCAATGCATTAATCGAATTAGCTCAGGGATGCCCGCGCGCGCAACGTGAAAAATGTCTGAAACAGGTTCGTGACACACAATATGAAATCCTGTCCCGTCTGCCGGAGAACACAGCGGTGCACAATGAGATTGACCGCCTGCTGGGCAATATCACCACCTTATCGGATGCAGCGGCACTGGCAACCTCCAGCGCTCTGGTGGATGAGATTGTCAGTCATGGTGAGATTATGTCGACGCTGCTGTTTACCGAAGTGCTCCGCGAGCAGGGCGCACAGGCTCAATGGTTTGATGTCCGTGAGGTCATGCAGACAGATGACTGCTTCGGCCGGGCTGAACCGGATACCGCTGTGCTGCGCACGCGCTGTGATCAGCTCCTTGCCCCGCGTCTGTCACAGGGCCCGGTTATCACCCAGGGATTTATCGGCCGCGAAGCCGCAGGGCGCACCACCACGCTCGGACGCGGCGGCAGTGATTACACTGCGGCACTGCTGGCGGAAGCGCTCGGCTGCCAGCGTGTGGATATCTGGACGGATGTGCCGGGGATCTACACCACGGATCCGCGCATTGTCCCGGATGCCTATCCGATTGATCATATTACCTTTGATGAAGCGACGGAAATGGCGAACTTCGGGGCGAAAATCCTGCATCCGGCCACTTTGCTGCCTGCCGTGCGCAGCGGAATCCCGGTGTTTGTCGGCTCCAGCAAAGAGAGCGGCGCGGGCGGCACACTGGTGTGTGATAATGACCCGAATCCGCCGCTGTTCCGCGCCCTGACATTACGCCGCCAGCAAACCCTGCTGACACTGCACAGCCTGAAAATGCTGCATGCGCGCGGCTTTCTGGCGGAAATCTTCACGATTCTCTCCCGCCATAATATTTCCGTGGATGTGATCACCACGTCAGAAGTCAGTATCGCCCTGACGCTGGATACCGTCGGTTCCACACACACTAACGGAACATTGCTCAGTGATGAGCTGACCGCCGAGTTGTCTGCACTGTGCCGTATTGAAGTGGAGCAGAATCTGGCACTGGTCGCGGTTATCGGTAATGAACTGACCCGTGCACACGGCTTGGGCAAAACGATTTTCAGCGCCCTTGAGCCGTTTAACATCCGCATGATCAGTTATGGTGCAAGCGGACACAACATGTGCCTGCTGGTTCCCGGCAATGATGCCGAAGATATCATCCGCGCCCTTCACCGCGATCTGTTCTGACCCCCGCCTTTTCAGATAAAAAAACGCCTGACGTGGTCAGCGTCAGGCGATTAATCACACGAAACAGAGATCAACATGAAACACAAGTGACGAGTATTGCCGATACATGCATACCGTATACTGTCCGCTGTATAACGATATTGAAGCTCCCAATATGAAGAAGAGTAAGACGATCACGGGAGGAAATATAAATAACAGTGAATTATTTATCGCTATTAATCATATCCCTCATGAAAAATTATACGGTAACCAGCCGACCTTTCCATTAATAAAACTCACATTTACACAAAACAATATAAATAATTTTTATCAATAACCATCAGAGTTATTTATACTGTTCTTAATTGCCAACTATGTATTACTGCTTCAATAATAATTAATTTTATTTACCAGTTTCGGAAGTAACAATTCATATCTGGTGTTATTCTTGCGTAACAAAAATTACTGAATCATCAGCAAACCTGATAACCGCCGTGTTCTGCCGCGAATAAATTAAACTCACGCCAGCCTCTCAGGGCATATTCCAGTGTTTTGTGACTGATTTTGCACAGTGATGCGATATTACTGACCACCATATTGTTATCTTCCAGCATGTGATCAGTCAGAACACCGGCAATAAGCAGGCATTCTTCCGGCATGATCCGCCAGGCATCCTGTGTGGCAAATTTATGGACAGGCACATACCCCTCTTTCGGGCTGCGCCGGCTCAGCAGCGCCAGTTCATCGGCTCTCGCCTGTTTAAAGGCGGCGATTTCATCCGGTGACGGTACCGGTTCCGGCAGTTGCTGCTGATATAAGAAGTGATAGACCTCTGACGCCCGGGCGGGTGTCAGCTCGCTTTTCAGCCAGATTCGGTTAAAACAGTCATCATCCAGCACATCATCGGTATCCAGGATATCCGTGATCTGCATGATATTCAGTGCAGCGTTGAGGATACTCTCATCCAATTCATAATAATGAGGCTGATCTGCTTTCGGCAGCGAATACGCGGGCAGGCACCCGGCAGGTAAAGCATCCTGAATATAGAAACGGTACATTGTCTCATCACTCCCTTTTATGGCTGAATCTGATATGCCCGGTCACGGCTGTTATCAGCCATAGTACGGGAAAATTACTTATCTATAAATGGGGATGAAAAAAACAATGACAAGAGCAGGCTGTCACATTGCGTGATAATTGAGAAAACGATTGAAAGGATCCCGGCCGGTTATCCTGTTTTATTTCAGATTATGGTGTGGTGTCCGGTGAAATATCCACAGGGAGTATGATTTCACAGACCACCGGGACAATGACATCTGCAGTTCTGTCAAAAGGTAAAGGCTCTCCGGGACGAAAACAGGTAACCTGAACGTTTTTTTCCTGCACCTCTGACGGCTGGCATAGCACAGGGCAGCCCGGTAACCGCTTTTTGCTGATGCACGTCGCGCCATCCAGCATGATGGCTCTGTGTTGCAGGGTCATAGTGCATGGCAGATCAGTCTCCGCCCGGCAGTTACCGGCGAATGCGCTGCATAATACAAAAGTGGCAGATATAATTAACGGCCTGAAAACGGGGAGTGTCATATCACCTCCCCGGCCCGGCCGTCAGCAATGATAAATACTGAATTCATACGGTTCTCCTTCTGTTCTGATAATGGCGTACAGTGATACAGCGGAATTCACTATACGCAGAACAGTACCCGGTGGTTAACGCAAACCGGGACAGGAGACTGACATGCGATAATACTCAGTCTTCCGGATCATACCCCAGGTTCGGGGCCAGCCAGCGCTCAAGCTCTTTCACCGGCATACCTTTGCGGGCGGCATAATCCTCAATCTGATCTCTCTGGATCTGAGCCACCGCAAAATAGCGGCTCTGCGGATGACTGAAATACCAGCCGGATACCGATGCCCCCGGCCACATAGCATAAGATTCCGTCAGCCGCATGCCGGTATGACTTTCAACATCCAGCAGTTCCCAGATTTTGCTTTTCTCCGTATGTTCCGGGCAGGCCGGATAGCCGGGTGCAGGGCGGATCCCCTGATAGTTTTCACGGATCAGCGAGTCATTATCCAGGTTTTCATCCGGACTGTAGCCCCAGATGGTTTTACGCACCTGCTCATGCAGATACTCCGCAAACCCTTCCGCCAGCCGGTCAGCGAGGGCTTTCACCATGATTTTATTGTAATCATCGTGTGCCGCATCAAACTGAGCTGCCAGTGTATCCTCCTCCAGCCCGCCGGTGACAGCAAAGGCTCCGAGATAATCCGGAATTCCCGGTGGTGCGACAAAATCCGCCAGGCAGGCATTCGGGAAATCATCTTTCTTCTGTGTCTGCTGGCGCAGATGACAACTGTATAACAGCACCTCTTCGCGGGATTCGTCACGGTAAACCGCAATATCATCGCCGATCCGGTTAGCCGGGAAAATCCCCGCCACGCCACGCGGTGTCAGTGCGCCGGTTCTGTCCAGCTCATCCAGCATCGCGTTTGCCTCTTTAAACAGGCGGCGGGCTTCTTCACCAACGACATCATCTTCCAGAATACGCGGGTATTTTCCGGCCAGCGACCAGGTCATAAAGAAAGGTGTCCAGTCAATATAACGGCGCAGTACCGAAATCGGTGCAGTGACGGTTTTCACGCCGGTAAATGCCGGGCGCGGCGGCGTATAATTATCCCAGTCCGCCGCAAACGCATTTGCCCGCGCCTGTGCGAGTGTCACCGGTGCTGAGCGCGGCTGACGGCGGGCATACTGGTCGCGGACAACCTCATATTCTTTACGGGTGCGGGCAACAAATTCATCCCGTTGTTTATCTGACAATAACGCCGCCACGACCCCGACCGTCCGTGAGGCATTCTGTACATAGGTTACCGGGCCGCTGTAATTCGGTTCAATTTTCACCGCCGTATGAGCTTTGGATGTGGTGGCACCGCCGATCAGCAGCGGCAGGGAAAATCCCTGACGCTCCATCTCTTTGGCTACATGTACCATTTCATCCAGTGACGGCGTGATAAGCCCGGACAGCCCGATAATATCGACTTTTTCCTCAATAGCCGTGCGGAGAATTGTTTCACAGGGCACCATCACCCCGAGATCGATAATTTCATAGTTATTACACTGCAATACCACGCCGACGATATTCTTGCCGATATCATGCACATCGCCTTTGACTGTCGCCAGCAGGACTTTCCCGGCACTGGAGCCGCTGGTTTTCGCTGCCTGAATATAAGGTTCCAGATACGCCACCGCCTGTTTCATCACCCGCGCGGATTTCACCACCTGCGGCAGAAACATTTTTCCCTCACTGAACAGATCACCGACCACATTCATGCCGTTCATCAGCGGGCCTTCGATCACTTCAATCGGGCTGTCAGCCCGCAGACGGGCGGCTTCGGTATCCTCAACAATAAATTCCGTGATCCCTTTCACCAGCGCATATTCCAGACGCTTTTCCACATCCCACCCGCGCCATTCCGCGAGCTGCGGCTGATCATTTTCCCCTTTGCTGCCGCGATATTCTTCTGCCAGCGCCAGCAGCCGGTCAGTGGCATCCTCGCGGCGGTTCAGGATCACATCTTCCACCGCATCACGCAGTGCAGCCGGTAAATCATCATAAATGGCCAGTTGCCCGGCATTCACAATCCCCATATCCATGCCGTTACGGATAGCGTAATAGAGGAAAACGGCGTGAATCGCTTCCCGTACCGGATCATTTCCGCGGAACGAGAAAGAGACGTTGGAGACCCCGCCGGAGATCAGTGCATGGGGCAGTGTCGCTTTGATATCCTTACAGGCTTCAATAAAATCAACGGCATAATTGTTATGCTCAGGAATACCGGTTGCCACCGCAAAAATATTCGGGTCAAAAATAATATCTTCCGGCGGGAATCCCACCTGCTCAGTCAGAATGCAGTAAGCCCGCTGACAAATTTCTGTCTTGCGCTGCCGGGTATCCGCCTGGCCGGTTTCATCAAAGGCCATCACAATCACGGCAGCGCCGTAACGCAGCACTTTTTTGGCATGATCGATAAAGGCTGCCTCTCCCTCTTTCAGGGAAATCGAGTTCACAATGCCTTTACCCTGGATACATTTCAGCCCGGCCTCGATCACCTCCCATTTTGAGGAGTCGATCATAATCGGTACGCGGGCAATATCCGGCTCACCGGAAATCATATTCAGGAAACGCACCATGGCCGCCTGTGAATCCAGCATGCCCTCATCCATGTTGATATCAATAATCTGTGCGCCGTTCTCCACCTGGTTACGGGCAATATCCAATGCTTCCTGGTAATTACCTTCTTTAATCAGCCGCTTAAACCGTGCGGAGCCGGTGATATTGGTTCTCTCCCCCACGTTGACGAACAGGGAATTCTCATCGATGGTCAGCGGCTCCAGCCCCGCCAGACGGCAGGCCACAGGGCGATCAGGAATAACACGCGGCGGAATATCCGCTACCGCCTGCGCGATTGCACGGATATGGTCAGGCGTGGTGCCGCAGCAGCCACCGACAATATTCACCAAACCGGACTGTGCCCACTCACTGATATAGCCCGCCATATTGGCGGCATCCAGGTCATAACCGCCGAACGCATTCGGCAGACCGGCATTCGGGTGAGTACTGACATAACAATCCGCGATACGGGACAGCTCCGCCACATACTGGCGCAGTTCAGCAGGCCCCAGCGCACAGTTCAGCCCGAAAGAGATCGGGCGGATGTGTCTCATGGAGTTATAAAAGGCTTCAGTTGTCTGACCGGTCAGTGTCCGGCCGGAGGCATCAGTGATCGTACCGGAAAGCATCACCGGCAATTTAATCCCCAGCGCCTCAAACTCGGTTTCAACAGCGTAAATCGCCGCCTTGGCATTCAGGGTATCGAAGATTGTTTCGATCATAATGATATCAGCCCCGCCGCGGACCAGTGCCCGCACAGAGCTGCGGTATGCCTCAACCAGCGCATCATAGGATACATTGCGGTAAGCCGGATCATTCACATCGGGGGAGATTGACGCCGTCCGGTTGGTCGGCCCCAGAATCCCGGCCACATAGCGGGGTTTCTCCGGCGTTTTGCGCGTCCATTCATCGGCACATTCCCGCGCCAGTTTCGCGGCAGCTTCATTGATTTCATCAGACAGGGACTCCATCTGATAATCCGCCATGGAAATAACCGTGGAGTTAAAACTGTTGGTTTCAATAATATCCGCGCCGGCTCCCAGATAGGCGTGATGGATCTCGCGGATAATATCCGGCTGCGTAATGGATAACAGATCGTTATTTCCTTTCAGATCCACCGGCCAGTCAGCAAAACGCTCACCGCGGTATTCCTTTTCGTTCAGTGCATAGCGCTGGATCATTGTTCCCATCGCACCATCAAGAATCAGGATCCGTTGATTAAGCGATTTTTTTAATACACTGAATTTATTATCCATTTATCTGACTCCGCTCTGCAATGCCCGTTTAAATAGCCGTCTGAACGTCTATACTACCACAACTTTCCCTGAGTGCATTAACGTGCAACCTGAGCGTTTTTCATGTTGCTGTGATCCGCAGAGGTACTCAACCCTCTTTTTCTGATTATTCGATCCGCGCCGAAAGCTTTCTCGTTTCAGCTAAATTTGAGGTGGATCATATTCAGGAAAGAGAATTGCTCATAAAAGTTGCAATCCGTTGCTGATCTATGCCAATGTTACCGGTAACAAACGAATTAATGATACTGCAGCAGGCAGATAATCAGCACGGAGCCATGACTATGACACATTCTGCGTACCCGCCGGTTCATCCGCGACTTTCAGAAATTACCGCCCGTATTACGGCGCGTTCCCGTGTATCCCGTGCCCGGTATCTGGAAAAAATCAGCGCCGCACGCAGTAAAACCGTTCATCGTGCCCAGCTTGCCTGCGGTAACCTGGCGCATGGCTTTGCCGCCTGCCAGCCGGATGAGAAACAACAGTTACGCAATATGGCGCATAATGATATTGCAATCATCACTGCTTACAATGACATGTTGTCGGCACATAAGCCGTATGAATTTTATCCGGCACAAATTAAAGCTGCACTGCACAGCGTGGGTGCCATCGGCCAGGTTGCCGGCGGGGTTCCCGCCATGTGTGACGGCGTGACCCAGGGGCAGGATGGTATGGAGCTGTCCCTGCTGAGCCGTGATGTGATTGCCATGTCTGCCGCTGTCGGGCTTTCCCACAATATGTTTGACGGCGCACTTTACCTCGGGATCTGCGATAAAATCGTCCCGGGGATGATGATGGCGGCACTCTCTTTCGGGCATCTGCCGTCCGTATTTATTCCGGCGGGTCCTATGACCAGCGGTCTGCCGAATAAAGAAAAAGTACATGTCCGTCAGTTATTTGCTGAAGGAAAAGTTGATCGCCGGGCACTGCTGGATGCAGAAGCGGCCTCTTAT
The DNA here is from genome assembly GCF_001807955.1 of Morganella sp. HMSC11D09. NCBI lineage: Bacteria > Pseudomonadati > Pseudomonadota > Gammaproteobacteria > Enterobacterales > Morganellaceae > Morganella > Morganella sp. HMSC11D09. Next base: position 2,982 of record NZ_KV791706.1, on the reverse strand, counting down.
CATTCAGCCGGAACCTGTACCTTTTACGGCACCGCCAATTCCAATCAGATGGTGATGGAAATCATGGGGCTGCATCTGCCGGGCGCGTCCTTTGTTCATCCTGATACCCCGCTGCGTACCGCACTGACGGATGCCGCTGCCTGCCAGGTTGTCCGCTTTACTGAAAACAGCGGCAATTATCTGCCGGTCGGGCAACTGGTGGATGAAAAAGTCATCGTTAACGGCATAGTCGGTTTGCTGGCAACAGGGGGTTCCACCAATCTGACCATGCACCTTATCGCAATGGCCGCTGCGGCCGGGATCATCATCAACTGGGATGATTTTTCTGAGCTGTCGGACATTATCCCGCTCCTCAGCCGGATCTACCCGAATGGCCCGGCAGATATCAACCAGTTCCATGCCGCAGGCGGGTTACAGCTGATTATCCGTGAGCTGCTCAGCCTGGGGCTGCTGCATGAAGATGTTCATACTGTCGCCGGTTTCGGCTTATCCCGTTATACACAGGAACCGTGGCTGGATAACGGTGAACTGAAATGGCGGGAAGGCGCGCTCAGCTCGCTTGATGACAGTGTGATTGCATCCGGAAATACACCGTTTTCGTCTCACGGCGGTACCAAAGTGCTAACCGGAAATCTCGGACGTGCGGTGATGAAAACCTCGGCAGTGCCTGCCGATAATCAGATTATTGAAGCCCCGGCCATCGTGTTTAACAGCCAGCATGATATCGTGCCCGCGTTTGAGGCCGGAAAACTGAACAAAGATTGTGTGGTGGTGGTACGTTTCCAGGGGCCGCAGGCCAACGGGATGCCGGAACTGCACAAACTGATGCCGCCGCTGGGCGTGCTGATGGATAAAGGCTACCGGGTGGCCCTGGTCACCGACGGCCGTTTGTCCGGTGCATCCGGCAAAGTGCCTTCCGCTATTCACGTTACCCCGGAAGCGTATACCGGCGGGCTGCTGACCAAAGTCCGCGACGGCGATATGATCCGGGTGAACGGGCAGACCGGCGAGCTGATGCTGCTTGTTGATGAGGCTGTTCTGGCAGAACGTGAAAGTGTCATTCCTGACCTCAGCGCAGAGCGGGACGGCTCAGGCCGTGAATTATTCAGTGCATTACGCACGCAACTCTCAGGTGCGGAAGAAGGCGCCTGCTGTATCCGTTTTTATAAAAGTGAGAATGACGATGAATGATCAGATGTTAAGTGCGCAATCCGTTTTAAATGCAGGACCGGTTGTGCCTGTCATTGTTATCCGTGAGCTGCATCAGGCAGTACCGCTGGCCCGTGCACTGGTCGCAGGCGGGATCCGCGTTCTGGAAGTCACACTGCGTACAGAGTGTGCAATTGAAGCTATCCGCGCCATTGCGGAAGAAGTGCCGGAAGCGATTGTCGGTGCGGGTACCGTGATTAATCCGGAGCAACTGAAAGCCGTCACTGACGCCGGTGCACAGTTTGCTATCAGCCCCGGTCTGACAGAATCTCTGTTACAGGCAGCCGATCAGGGCTCCATTCCGCTGATCCCGGGGATCGCCACCGTTTCCGAGCTGATGGCTGGTATAGCTTACGGACTGAAAAATTTTAAATTCTTCCCGGCAGAAGCAAACGGTGGAGTGAAAGCGCTGAAAGCTATCTCCGGCCCTTTCCCGGATATCCGTTTCTGCCCGACCGGCGGGATCTCCCTGAATAACTACCGGGATTATCTCGCGCTCAGCAGTGTGGCCTGTGTCGGCGGCTCATGGCTGGTGCCGGAAGATGCACTCTGTGGCGGAGACTATGATCGTATTACTGCACTGGCGGCGCAAGCTGTGGCCGGTGCCGCTGCATAAGACATCGTGAATTAAGTCTGCCTTTTGCCACCGTTCGCGGTGGCTTTTTTTTATCAGTCCGCCGTCGGATTCATCACACTCAGGTCATACGGTGTTATCTGATAAACACAATAATTCAGCCAGTTAGCATAAAGCAGATGACCATGTCCGCGCCAGCTGGATACCGGTGTTTTCGACGGGTCGTTATCCGGAAAATAGTTCACCGGGATAGCAGGATCCAGCCCCGCATCCGAGTCACGCTGATATTCTCCCGCCAATGTATCCGCGTCATATTCCGCATGGCCGGTCACATAGACCTGACGCTTGTCTTTACTGGCAAACAGATAGGCTCCGGCTTCTTCAGAAGCGGCCAGGATATCAAGATCGGTGTTTTCACGGATCATCGCTTCAGGAAATGCCGCATAGCGGGAGTGAGGCGCAGAAAACTGCCCGTCAAACCCCCTGGTCAGCAGCGCATGCGGCATAAGTGTAGTGTGGGTATACACCCCGGAGATTTTTTCCGGCAGCGTTTGTTTCGGGATATTGTAAAGCGTGTTCAGCCCCGCCTGTACCGCCCAGCAGACAAAAAGTGTTGATGTAACATGTGTCTGTGACCAGCGGATAATCTCATCCAGTTCCGGCCAGTAATCCACATCCTGAAATTCAACCAGACCGAGTGGTGCACCGGTGATCACCAGACCATCAAAATTCTGTTCTTTTATATCATCAAAGTCACAATAAAAGGCATCCAGATGCGCCTTGGGTGTGTTCTTTGATTCATGGTGACTGATACGCAGCAGTTGAATATCAACCTGAAGCGGTGTGTTGGAGAGCAGACGCAGAAATTGCAGTTCTGTTTCAATCTTTTTAGGCATCAGATTTAAAAACAGCACTTTCAGTGGCCGTATATCCTGAAATTGTGCCCGTGATGATGTCATCACAAAGATATTTTCATCACGCAGATCAGTGACAGCAGGAAGTTCATCAGGGATACGGATTGGCATAGCGGCGGGCTCTCCTTGTTATTTTAGACATCCGGACATCCAAAACTAACGAAAAAGAGAGGTTCTGTCGAGGAAAAAACAGCAAGGTGAATTTATTTCATACAAAAAACAAAACCCCGATAGTTTCCTATCGGGGTTAATGTTTGTTGGCGGAACGGACGGGACTCGAACCCG
>NZ_KV791705.1:0-6888 GCF_001807955.1 Morganella sp. HMSC11D09 | reverse complement strand
AGTTTGGATATCGAAAATTATTGTACGTTAGGCTCATTTTTTGACCATCAATGATGAGCCAATATCTGGCGAAATTTAACAGAACCGCCTATGCCCCAAATCCCGTATCGGTAGATATCATTTTTGTAGTAACTTTCCTTCCGACAGTATCACAGCCAAAAATAATATAAATATATGATTTATATCGCAAATAAAGGTAGTTATGTTTATTCTTAGTTATACTGTAGTGGAGTATGCATTGACAATAATTATATACTCCACTATAGTATATAAAATCAAAAATGGTGAGGTAAATAATGCCCAGTACTCCTGAAGAGAAAAAAAAGGTCCTTACCCGTGTTCGCCGTATTCGGGGTCAGATTGATGCTCTGGAAAGAGCGCTGGAAAATGGTGCTGAATGCCGTTCCATTCTTCAGCAGATAGCTGCCGTTCGCGGAGCAGCTAACGGTCTTATGGCAGAGGTGCTCGAGAGCCACATACGGGAAACCTTTGACCAGAATGACAGCTACAGCCATGAAATCAGTAAATCCGTTGACGATACGATTGAACTGGTTCGCGCCTATCTTAAATAGCTAAGCCATCACATTGAGGATAATTTACATATGAAATCACGTGCTGCCGTTGCATTTGCACCAGGGAAGCCCCTGGAGATTGTTGAAATTGATGTTGCACCACCTAAAAAAGGCGAGGTGCTGATTAAAAATACCCACACCGGTGTCTGCCACACAGATGCCTTTACCCTCTCCGGGAACGATCCTGAGGGCGTTTTCCCGGTGGTTCTCGGCCACGAAGGGGCCGGTGTCGTCGTGGAGGTCGGTGAAGGCGTGACCAGCGTGAAGCCGGGAGACCATGTGATTCCGCTTTACACCGCCGAATGCGGGGAGTGTGAATTCTGTCAGTCCGGGAAAACGAACCTCTGTGTATCGGTTCGCGAAACTCAGGGAAAAGGACTGATGCCTGACGGAACCACCCGCTTTTCTTACAATGGCCAGCCTCTTTACCACTACATGGGATGCTCCACCTTCAGTGAGTATACGGTAGTGGCCGAGGTTTCTCTGGCAAAAATTAACCCGGAGGCAAACCATGAACACGTCTGCCTGCTGGGCTGTGGCGTGACTACCGGGATTGGCGCTGTTCACAACACAGCGAAAGTACAGCCTGGAGATTCTGTCGCTATTTTTGGTCTTGGCGCAATCGGTCTGGCTGCCGTTCAGGGGGCTCGCCAGGCAAAAGCAGGACGCATTATCGCTATCGACACCAACCCGGCCAAATTCGAACTTGCCCGTCAGTTCGGTGCAACCGACTGCATCAACCCGAACGACCATGACAAACCGATTAAAGATGTGCTGCTTGAAATCAACAAATGGGGCATTGACCACACTTTTGAATGTATCGGTAACGTCAACGTTATGCGTGCGGCGCTGGAAAGTGCTCACCGTGGCTGGGGCCAGTCCATTGTCATCGGCGTGGCCGGCGCCGGGCAGGAGATATCCACCCGTCCATTCCAGCTCGTTACCGGGCGCGTATGGAAAGGTTCTGCTTTCGGCGGAGTGAAAGGCCGTACGCAACTTCCGGCCATGGTAGAAGATGCCATGAAGGGTGAAATTGAACTGGAGCCATTTGTTACCCACACGATGACGCTGGATGAAATCAATGAGGCCTTCGATCTTATGCATGAAGGTAAATCAATCCGTACGGTAATCCGTTACTGATAGCGTCTTAACTGAGTCAAACCAACTGAAGGAAATGGATCATGGCAACACCTGTAATTTCTGGTAATGACGTTTTTTCCCACGTCTTCATCGGTGCATCCGATGTTGAAAAATCCGCTGATTTTTACGATGCTGTCCTCGGTACGCTTGGCATCAATAACCTCGGCCCGTTTGGCAATGGCTGGGTACTTTATGGTCGTGAAAAGCCAGCCTTTATTATTGCACGTCCGGGCAACGGTGAAGCGCCATCGGCCAACGGCGTTACTGTCGGCTTTGCAGCTGCAAGTCCGGAAGAAGTTGATGCTTTCCACGCCGCGGGCCTTGCCGCCGGAGGGAAAGATGAAGGTCAGCCTGGCCCGCGCAGCCATCTCCCTGGAGCCTATGCAGCCTACCTGCGAGACCCTGCGGGTAACAAAATCACGGCTTATACGTTCATCTGACGTCCGGCTATAAAGAGACTTCCCCTGACTCCCTGTCAGGGGAAATAACCATGAGACAGAGGCTAATGGAACTCATCGAGCAGCATGCCAGCGCTGGCGGCTGGCAAAACGTATACCGCCATAATTCACAAACACTTAATTGTGAGATGAATTTCGGTGTTTATCTTCCCCCCAAAGCAGCAACAGAAAAACTGCCGGTCCTGTACTGGCTCTCGGGTCTGACCTGTACGGAGCAGAATTTCATCACCAAATCGGGTATGCAGCATTATGCCGCCAGGAACAACATCATCGTCGTTGTTCCTGATACCAGTCCCCGTGGAGAGCATGTCGCAGATGCTGACAGCTACGATCTGGGCCAGGGTGCCGGATTTTATCTGAACGCGACGGAACATCCGTGGAACACGCATTACAGGATGTATGACTATATTCTCCATGAGCTTCCGGATGTTGTCATGGAGCATTTACCTGTAACATCAAGGAAATCAATATCCGGTCACTCCATGGGGGGGATGGGAGCGCTGGTTCTGTCGCTGCGAAATCCTGATGAATATGTGAGTGTATCGGCATTTTCACCAATAGTGTCACCTTCTCAGGTGCCATGGGGACAACAGGCATTCACCGCGTACCTGGGTGAAAATAAAAAAACGTGGGAGCACTACGATCCCGTCAGTCTCATTTTACAGGGTGCGAAATTACCAGAAATTTTTATTGACCAGGGATTAAGTGACGCCTTTTATGAAGATCAGTTACGCACTAAAAGTCTTGAAAGAGTGTGCAACGAGATGAACATCAACACATCATTCCGATATCATACTGGTTACGACCACAGCTATTATTTCATTTCCAGCTTTATTGGTGATCACATTGCTTACCATGCCAACAGGCTCAGGCTGTCAGCATGAGTTGATTTCCAGCCTCAGAAAATGTGCTTAATTTTCAGGCCTGAACAGGGCCTGAATCCTGCAGACCTGAGATGTGCTGTAACCGGTGGCTTCAGCAGTTTCTCTTATGCTCAGTTTCTTGACCTGTCGGTAATACAGAACTTTCTTATGTCGTTCCTGATCGGCCTGTTTGCCCCGGTATTTTCCCAGCGTATGTGCCCGTTCAATTCCCTGCTTCTGCCGATGGCGGCGGCTCAGCCAGTCCTTATGCGACATCGCGGCCATCAGGTCGATAAGCATATTATTGATGGCGGTTATCACGGCGCGGGTGATTGGGTCAGCCTGCGAAGGATCTTTATCTGACAGCGCCTGCCATGAGGTGGGTACATCGAGGCTGACAATCCGCAGCTCGTGTTGCTCGATTTGTTTTTTCAGCGTCATCCAGTCGCTGTTGCTCAGACGGGTCAGACGGTCTATCTGCTCGACCAGTAAAATATCATTGCGGTGACTGTCCATCAGTAAGCGCCCCAGTTCCGGGCGGTCAAGTTTTGTACCGCTGATGTTCTCCCGGTAGTAACTGGCTATTTTATGTCCCCGCTCCTGAACAAACTGCTCCAGCATCTCTTTTGCCCGATCGGCGAACTGATCTTCCGTCGATGCCCTTAAATAAGCTCTGATGAACATTTTTCCACCACGTTATCGCATTTAAGTTATTGCATTTAATCTATCGCATATAGGTTATGTCATTCATCGTGTGCCGTCACGTTTTGAATATGGCGTCAGGGTGTACCCTTATGCGATACCATTTTTGTTAAAAATTCCGCATCAAATAATTTATGAGGGAAACTATATGGCAAGGAGGCAGATTCTTTCTCTGTCGGAAAGAGAATCATTACTGGCATTACCGGACGATGAGTTAACGCTGACACGAATGGCGTATTTTAGTGAGCATGATCTGGCGCTTATCAGTGCTCACCGTAAACCCGCCAGTCGTTTTGGTTTTGCCGTCCTTCTTTGCTATCTGAAAAATGTCGGCTTTGCACCGGATAAAAAAATCCCACCCTCTGATGCGCTGCTGAAGCATATCGCCAGCAGGCTAAAACTTACCGGGGATCTCTGGCCTGCTTACCTTTCCGGCAGGGAAACCACGCGACGCGAACATTTAACCGAACTGTACCGCTATCTTGGCGTAAAAGCGTTTACCGGAAAAATACAGCAGGACTGTATTACACACCTGCTGCCGATGGCGACGCGCACCGATAAAGGTATTCTCCTGGCCGAAGAACTGCTGGTCTGGCTCCGGAAGAACAACGTGATAATTCCCGCGATTGATGCCGTGGAGCGTACCTGTGCGGAGGCCATGGCTGGCGGCGATAAAATCGTATTTCAGACCCTGAATGCCCCGTTAACTCCGGCTCACAGGGATGCCCTGGATCGTTTACTTGAGTCCTCAGATAATCAGCCTTCCAGGCTGACATGGCTTCTGCAACCGCCGGGTAAAATAAATGGTAAGAACGTGCTGCAACACCTTGATCGGCTCAGTAGCATTGAATCGCTGGCATTACCTGAAGGTATAGATCGTACCATTCACCAGAACCGGTTGCTGAAACTGGCGCGGGAAGGCCGAAAGATGAGTAGCCGGGATTTGACCCGATTTTCAGCAGCCCGCCGTCATGCGATCCTGGTGTGCGTGCTGGAAGAAGCCAGAGCCACACTGACAGATGAAGTGATTGAGCTGCATGAACGCATGCTGAACAGCCTGTTCAGCAAAGCCAAAAGAACACAGGCTGAGCGCCTTCAACAGACCGGAAAGCTAATCCAGTCAAAACTGAGGCAGTACATAGATGTCGGCCAGGCACTGTCTGAAGCTCGTGATTCCGGTGGCGATCCATGGCTCGCAATAGAAAACATACTCCCATGGCCTGAATTTGTCGCCAGTCTGGAGGAAACACGCCATCTTGCCAGAAAAAATAATTTTGACCCGTTACATATTATTACCGAGAAATACAGCACATTACGGAAATATGCCCCGCGCATGTTGTCCGCTTTACAGTTAATCGCAACCCCGGCAGCGCAACCTCTGGCTGATGCGCTGGTTGTGATCAAGGATATGTACCGGAAGCAGTCGCGTAAAGTTCCGGCGACAGCGCCGCTTGAGTTTGTCCCTGAAAGCTGGCGCAAAGTGGTGATTACACCTGCGGGTATTGACCGGCAGTACTATGAATTTTGTGCGCTCAGCGAGCTTAAGGGTGCATTGCGCTCCGGGGACATCTGGGTTAAAGGCTCACGCCGCTACAAAAACTTTGATGATTACCTCATTCCCGAAAAGGACTTTGACAAACTCACACCGGCGCTGCCCCTGCCCGTATCTGCTGATTATCATGAGTACATTACCAGCCGTATGACCCTGCTTCAGTCCAGACTTGAAGAGGTCAATGCCATGGCTGCCCTTGGTGAGCTGCCCGATGTCGAAATATCTGACAGGGGAGTAAAAGTCTCTCCGCTGGATAACTGCGTCCCGGTACAGGTTTCACCGCTGGCAGAGCTGGTTTACAGCATGCTACCGCGCCCTAAAATCACGGAAATTCTCGATGAGGTAAACAGCTGGACGACGTTTACCCGACATTTTTCGCATATAAAAAATGACATTACCCGTCCCGATGCCCGCCAGCTCCTCACCACCATCCTTGCGGATGGCATCAATCTTGGCCTGACCAAAATGGCGGAAGCCTGCCCCGGAAGCACCAAATCATCACTGGAAGATATCCAGGCATGGTACATCCGCCACGAAACCTATTCAGCCGCCCTCGCAGAGCTGGTAAACGCGCAGGGGAAAAGACCACTGGCGGCATTCTGGGGAGACGGGACAACGTCATCATCAGATGGACAGAATTTCAGAACAGGCAGCTCAGGCCGCTACGCAGGGCAGGTTAACCCGAAATATGGGCAAGAGCCTGGACGTCAGTTTTATACCCATATTTCGGATCAATACAGCCCGTTTTACACCTGCATAATCAGCCGGGTCAGGGATTCAACCCATGTGCTCGATGGCTTGCTGTACCACGAAAGCGACCTGGAAATCAGGGAGCATTACACCGATACCGCTGGTTTCACCGATCATGTCTTTGCCCTGATGCATCTGCTGGGATTTGCGTTCTGTCCGCGGATCAGGGATCTCCACGACAAAAAGCTGTTTATCAAAGGGAAAGCAGACCAATACCCGGCGCTTCAGTCACTGATATCAACGACCCGCCTGAATCTGAAAGAGATCGAAATTCACTGGCGTGAAGTACTTCGTCTGGCCACTTCAATAAAGCAGGGAACCGTGACGGCATCCCTGATGTTGAAAAAGCTTGCCAGCTACCCCAAACAAAACGGACTTGCCAAAGCACTGAGGGAAATTGGTCGTATTGAACGAACTCTGTTTATGCTCGACTGGTTCCGCGATCCGGCACTTCGTCGGCGGGTACAGGCGGGACTGAATAAAGGAGAAGCCCGTAACGCGCTGGCGCGTGCGGTATTCCTACACCGGCTGGGTGAAATCAGGGACAGAAAACCGGAAAATCAGAGCTATCGCGCCAGTGGACTGACGCTGCTGACGGCTGCCATATCCCTGTGGAATACCGTCTATATGGAAAGAGCGGTCGATGCCCTGAAGCGCAAAGGGGTGAAGATCAACGAGCAACTGCTGTCGCATTTGTCCCCGTTAGGCTGGGAACACATCAATCTGACAGGCGATTATATATGGAAAAGCAACCGGATACCGGCTTCCGGTAAGTTTCGTCGGCTGAGACCAGCTAAAGTCGAAAGGTCAAAAAATAGCCTTAACGTACAATAATTTTCGATATCCAAACT
>NZ_KV791704.1:0-24802 GCF_001807955.1 Morganella sp. HMSC11D09 | reverse complement strand
TTGTTCCGTGTCAGTGGTGGCGCATTATAGGGAGCTTTTCGTTTTGCACAACCTTTTTTTTGAATTTTCTTATTAACTGTCTGTCTTTTGAGCATCATGTCGTATTTTTCGGCAATTATGCCCGAAAGTTGCATTGCCTCCGGTAAACTCTCTCATTAAGATCACCAAAATACATTTATATTCTGAGGTAATTATTGTGAATAAACTCCGCCCCTATCTGACATTAACCCCGTCTGTCGGTAAAAATGTCATGATCGATGACTCCTCCGTCATTATCGGTGATGTGCGTCTGGCTGATGATGTCAGTATCTGGCCGCTGGTTGTTGCCCGGGGAGATGTCAATTACATTCAGATTGGTCAGCGTACCAATATTCAGGACGGCTCCGTATTACATGTCACTCACCAGACGGCAGATAACCCGGCCGGTCACCCGCTGATTATCGGTGAGGATGTTACCGTCGGCCATAAAGTGATGCTGCACGGCTGCACTATCGGTAACCGTGTCCTGGTCGGTATGGGTTCAATCCTGCTGGACGGAGTGGTGGTAGAGGATGATGTAATTATCGGCGCGGGCAGTCTGGTCTCTCCCGGCAAACGTCTGGAAAGCGGCTACCTGTATCTCGGCAGCCCTGCCAAAGCCGTCCGTCCGCTGAAACCGGAAGAATATGAAGGGCTGAAATATTCAGCCAATAACTATGTTATGTGGAAAAATAATTATCTGTCACAGGGCAACCGGTAAGGCGGCTCATCCGCCTCACCTTTTTCAATGAATTCCGCAAACTCTTCCTCCAGATCCCAGCGGTTCCGGCGGAAGAGAACCAGCATATCCTCCCCGGGAGCCGTTCCGTAACGGGATTGCAGGTATTGTGCAGAGACGCGGCAATCTGATAAAAAGCCGTTGATCATCACAGGAAAAACAATGCACTCCCGGTCATCATCCCGTGATTCGCGGTCCGGAAACTGAATGGACTGGTTCATGATGTCATCTTCTGTTTGAGTTTTGTCAGTACCGGTGCAATATCCGGCAATACACCATGCCATAACCTGAATGCAAAAGCCGCCTGACCAGCCAGCATACCCAGCCCGTCAGCATACCGGGTTACACCGTTATCTGCGGCAAGCTGCAGAAAAGGTGTCAGCCCCGTACGGTAAAACATATCGTAACAGGCAACAGACGGATTCAGTAATGACTGAGGGATTTGCGGAACCGCGCCGTCCACCCCGGATGATGTGGCATTAATAATCAGTGAAAATCCGGTCGTTCCGGTTTCACTGACAGGCATTGCACTGACTTTTCCGTGACCGGCAAACCGCTCAGCCAGAGACTGCGCTTTGCTGAATGTCCGGTTAGTAACGGTAACAGCGCAACCTGCCAGCAACAGAGACAGCAACGCGCCGCGGGCTGCGCCACCTGCACCAATCAGCAGAATACTGTCGCCGGGGCGGATAAACATCAGCCGCTGCAAATCAATTACCAGTCCTTCACCGTCGGTATTATCCCCTGCCAGCCGTTTATCTTCTGTCAGATACAGGGTGTTTACCGCACCGCAGACCCGTGCCCGTTCACTCATCTCATCCGCCAGCGCATGTGCCTGCTCTTTAAAAGGCAGTGTGACATTCGCCCCCAGCCCGCCTGCAGCAAAAAATGCAGAAACGCTGTCGCGGAAGCCGTCGAGCGGAGAGAGGATCCGTTCATAACTCAGCTCAATACCAAACTGCCCGGCAAATTCCTGATGAATAAAAGGTGACTGGCTGTGTGCAATCGGATGGCCAAAAACGGCAAATTTTTTCATTCCGGGTCCTTTTGGTGTTCTGTCAGCCCTGGCGGTATAACTGCCCTGTCAGTGCATCACGGATCTCAGACGGATTTTTCCGCCCGCCGACCAGCCCGTCAACCACCGGGATCCGTCCGTTAAACTGTGCATTTACTTCATCAGTTGTCCGGCACGGTTCCAGCCCGCTCAGGTTCGCACTGGTGGAGACCACCGGTTTGCCGTATGCCAGACATAATGCCTTGACCACCGGATGATCTGTCACGCGGACAGCCAGCGAGTCAAAACGGCCGGTCAGCCATTTTGGTGTGGCGGGTTTTGCCGGGATCACCCAGGTCACCGGGCCCGGCCAGGAGGCAAACATCGCTTCACGCTGCTCATCTGTCAGCCGTGAGTCATCAATATAAGGTTTTACCTGATCATAGTTATCTGCGATCAGAATCAGTCCTTTTTCCCACGGGCGCTGTTTCAGATCCAGCAGCGCCATCACGGCCTGCTCACTGTCAGGATCACAACCCAGGCCAAAAACAGCCTCTGTCGGATATGCGATAACTTCGTGGTTATTCAGGGCTTTTATAATTGTGTCGAAATTTGCTGTGGTTTGATTATGATTCATCATTATTCTCATTTTGTTCTTTTTGTCGTTTTGCGCAGGCTTTACTCGCACAACTTAATCTTACGCCTGTTGATGTCCTTTTTTCCACCAGCAGCAGATAACCACAATACTGACACTCACCGGCAACCGGTTTGCTGTTCAGTGAAAACTGGCAGGCAGGATAGCGGTTACAGGCATAAAAAACTTTACCGAACCGTGACTTACGCTGAAGTAACTTACCATCATGGCACTGCGGACAGGCCACCGTCGTTTCATCTGGTGAATCAATAGATGCAATATATTCACATTCCGGAAAATTTCCGCAGCCGATAAACATCCCGTAGCGCCCCTGGCGCAGCACCAGCGTCCCGCCGCACTGCGGGCACAACTGTCCGTCCAGCACTTTGATGATATGCCCGTCAGTACCGGCTTTCAGTGGACGGATGTAATCACATTCCGGATAAGCAGAACAGCCGAAAAAAGGCCCGTGGGCACCATTACGGATAACCAGCTCTCCGCTGCATTCCGGACAGCATTCCGCCGTTGATTTTGACATGATAATTTTACCTTACGCCGATACCGTTCAGTGATGCAGGCGGATATATCCCCCGCTGACCACGGCTATTTTACCTGATAACTCCAGCTGCAGCAGTTGTGTTGTCACCTCTGTGACCGGCAGCTCACACCGAGCGGCAATGATATCTGCCGGTGTCGGTTCATCATCCACATTAATCAGCACATGTGCAAACGGCAGTTCCTCCTGTACCGGTGTGATAATCACTTCCGGTGCTTCCGTGACCGGCGGCAGCGCCAGCCACTGCATATCCAGCGCGAGATGATCCGTGATATCAGCCGGTGCTGTCGCAATATAGGCGCCCTGCTGCAACAACCAGTGATTACCCTCATACGCCGGATTACCAAGCACCGCCGGTAACGTAAATACATCCCGCCCCTGTTCCAGTGCGCATTGTGCCGTAATTAATGACCCGCTGCGCCGTCCGGCCTCAATCACAATCAGCAGACGGCTTAACCCGCTGATTATCCGGTTACGGCGGGGAAAGTTTTTGGCCAGCGGCGGTACATCCGGAAAATATTCAGAGATAAGTGCGCCATTTTCTGTAATCTCCTCTGCCAGCGACCGGTGTTTTGCGGGATAAATATGAGACAGCCCGCTGCCGGATACCGCAACCGTCTTTCCGCCTGATGCCAGCGCCGCCTTATGGCAGCATCCGTCCACGCCCGCAGCCAGGCCGCTGGTTATCACCAGATTGTGCTGTACAAGATGCCGGGTAAAACAGTCCCCCCACTTTTCGCCGTAATGGGTAACCGCGCGGCTGCCCACCATACTGACCTGCGGGGTAGATAACACCTCACACTGCCCTGCCACAAAAAGCACAAGCGGAGGTGAATAGATCTGCTTTAATAAAAACGGATAGTGTGGTGATGACAGGGGTAATATCATGTTACCCGGTGAATCAGCCCATATAAGTGCCGTTTTCAGCCTGGATGTATTCACATTCATGAATTGCTGACACTGTACCAGTGTAAGTCCGCACTGATGTAACTGGCGGCGGATCTCACCGTTTTTCTGTGTGCAGGTCTCTGTCAGTATTGTCGCAGCACTGACAGCATGATGTGCACTTAACCGCCTGATACACGCCAGACGTAACCAAATTTCCCTTTCATCCATTGCGCCATCCTGACTGAGCCTGTGATAAAAATGCGGTGTCCGCTGCGGGCAATACTGTCAATCAGGCTGATAACTGTCTAGAATAGACATTAATTTCCATCCATTTTTTAGATAGAACACGAAAAAATCTATGGCGTTATTAACTGTATTACATTATCCCGACGAGCGGCTTCGCAAGATTGCAAAGCCGGTTGAAAAAGTCGATGCCGGCATTCAGAAGATTGTCGATGATATGTTCGAAACCATGTACGACGAAGAAGGTATTGGTCTGGCAGCCACTCAGGTTGATATCCACCAGCGCATTATCGTGATTGATGTGTCAGAAGAGCGGAATGAGCGCCTGGTGCTGATCAACCCGGAACTGCTGGAAAAATCCGGAGAAGCCGGAATCGAAGAAGGTTGTTTATCGATTCCTGAGCAGCGGGCATTCGTACCGCGTGCCGAGCACGTTAAAATCCGGGCGCTGGACTATAACGGCGAGCCTTTCGAGCTGGAAACCGGCGATCTGCTGGCAATTTGTATCCAGCATGAAATGGATCACCTGGAAGGTAAATTATTTGTCGATTACCTTTCCGCTATGAAGCGCCAGCGCATCCGTCAGAAAGTCGAAAAACTGGACAGACTCAGAGCCCGGTCTTAATACCCGCAGTCTTTATCTGCCACAGACCGCAGCAGCGCACGGGCACTGTTATTGTTTGTGGCATTATTATTTTTACAGGAAAGCAACGTGTCAGATTCATTACGTATTATCTTTGCAGGAACGCCTGATTTTGCCGCACGTCACCTCGATGCCCTGATTCAGTCAGAGCACAATGTCGTTGGCGTCTTAACCATGCCGGATCGCCCTGCCGGCCGCGGGAAAAAAATCACCGCGGGCCCGGTAAAAGAACTGGCACAGCAGCACGATATTCCTGTTTTCCAGCCATCCACGCTGCGCAAAGAAGAAAATCACCAGTGGATACGTGACCAGCAGGCGGACATTATGATTGTCGTAGCCTACGGGATGATTTTGCCGCAGGCAGTGCTGGATATTCCGCGTCTTGGATGCCTGAATGTTCACGGTTCCCTGTTACCGGCATGGCGTGGTGCGGCGCCTATCCAGCGTGCATTGTGGGCCGGTGATACCAAAACCGGGGTCACCATCATGCAGATGGATGCCGGCCTGGATACCGGCGATATGCTGTATAAAGCTGAGTGTGATATCACATCAGAAGATACCAGTGCATCCCTGTATGAAAAACTCGCCGGTATCGGCCCGCAGGCACTGTTACAGACACTGTCTCTGGTGTGTCAGAATGCACTCCGCCCTGAAAAACAGGATGACACCCTGGTTACCTATGCAGAAAAACTGAGCAAAGAAGAAGCCCGGCTGGACTGGTCTCTTTCTGCCGCACAGTTAGAGCGTTGTATCCGTGCCTTCAATCCGTGGCCAATCAGTTATATGGTGATTGATGAGCAACCTGTGAAAGTCTGGCAGGCCCATGCGATTGCGGAACAGACTTCCGCAGCGCCGGGAACGGTTATCCGTGCGGATAAAAACGGCATTCAGGTTGCCACTGCAGAAGGGATCCTGAATATCACACAGTTACAGCCTGCCGGGAAAAAACCGATGTCAGCCGCTGATATTCTGAATTCCCGCAAAGAATGGTTTACCCCGGGAAATTCACTGTAATTTTGTTTCATAACCGGCATTCCCCGCGTGGTATGCCGGTCCCCCTTTCTCTTTATCGCTTGCCGGCATACCGGAATCACAATGAAAAACAGCTATAACTTACGCAGCATTGCTGCCCGTATCATCAGCCAGGTCCTGGATCAGGGACAGTCACTCAGCGCACTTCTGCCTGAATATCAGCGGGATATCAACCCGAAAGATAAAGCATTACTGCAGGAATTATGTTTTGGTGTGATGCGGGTGCTGCCGGAGCTTGAATGGTACAGCCAGCAGCTGATGGCAAAACCGCTGACCGGTAAGCAGCGGGTACTGCATTATCTGATTCTGGTCGGTTTTTATCAGCTCCGTTATACACGGATCCCGGCACACGCAGCACTATCCGAAACGGTTGACGGTGCTGTGGCACTGAAAAAACCACAGCTGAAAGGACTGATTAACGGCGTGCTGCGTCAGTTCCAGCGTCAGGAGCAGGTGTTGTCCGAGCGTTTTGCTAATAATGAAAGCCGCTGGCTGCATCCGAAATGGCTGCTGTCACGGATTCAGGCGGCATATCCTGACAACTGGGAAGCTGTTATTACGGCAAATAATGAAAAACCGCCGATGTGGCTACGGGTTAACCGTAACCATCATTCCGCTCAGGAATATCAGGCGCTGCTGACAGAGAAGGATATTGAAGCCTTTTATAATCCGGCATATCCGGATGCACTGCGTCTGGCAGTTCCCTGCCCGGTCACTGATCTGCCCGGGTTTGCTGATGGCTGGGTCACCGTGCAGGACAGCTCCGCTCAGGGCTGTGCATTACTACTTGATCCGCAGAATGATGAGACTATTTTAGATTTGTGCGCGGCACCCGGCGGGAAGACCACCCACATTTTAGAGATAGCGCCCCGCGCTCATGTCATGGCTGTTGATGTGGATAAACAGCGTTTAACCCGGGTTAATGAGAATTTACAACGACTTAAACAAAACGCGGTGGTGAAAACCGGTGACGGCCGTTATCCGGAACAATGGGCAGAATCACAGACATTCGATCGCATTTTGCTGGATGCACCCTGCTCCGCGACCGGCGTTATCCGCCGCCATCCGGACATTAAATGGCTGCGCCGTGATAATGACATCAATGAGCTGGCGGCACTGCAACGGGAAATTCTGGACGCTGTCTGGCCTTATCTCAAACCCGGCGGCACACTGGTCTATGCAACCTGTTCTGTATTACCGGAAGAGAATATTCATCAGATAAATAATTTCCTCTCTTCGCACCGTGATGCTGTATTAACCGATACACCGGCAACAGGCTACCAGATGCTGCCGGATGCGCAGAGCGGAGACGGATTTTTTTACGCTAAACTGGTTAAACAGGCACTTTCTGCCTGATAAACAACCCGGACGATCATTTATATGAAAATTATTATTCTCGGTGCCGGTCAGGTCGGCGGCACACTGGCAGAAAACTTAGTGGATGAAAACAACGATATTACTGTTGTGGATACCAACCCGGACAGGCTGCGTCAGTTACAGGATAAATTCGATCTCCGGGTAATAAACGGTGCTGGCTCTCATCCGCGGGTACTGCGGGAAGCGGGCGCTGAAGACGCGGATATGCTCGTCGCGGTGACCAACTCCGATGAAACCAATATGATCGCCTGCCAGGTTGCATACACGCTGTTCAATACACCGAATAAGATCGCCCGTATCCGCTCTTCTGAGTATGTCCGGGAAGCTGATAAATTATTTTTACCGGAAGCGATCCCGATCGATCACCTGATCGCCCCTGAGCAGTTAGTGATCGACAGCATCTATAAACTGATCCAGTACCCCGGTGCTCTCCAGGTTGTAAATTTTGCCGAAGGGCGTGTCAGTATTGTTGCCGTGAAAGCCTATTACGGCGGTTCGCTGGTCGGAAACGCCCTTTCCAGCCTGCGCGAGCATATGCCGCATATTGAAACACGGGTTGTAGCCATCTTCCGCCAGGACAGACCGATTCGTCCGCAAGGTTCAACCATCATTGAAGCCGGTGATGAAGTATTTTTTGTCGCCGCATCCGAGCATATCCGTGCGGTGATGAGTGAATTACAGCGTCTGGAAAAACCGTATAAGCGGATCATGATTGTCGGCGGCGGGAACGTCGGCGCCGGTCTGGCACTGCGTATCGAGAAAGACTATAACGTCAAACTGATCGAGCACAACGCCAACCGGGCAACCGACCTCGCTGAGCTGCTGCATGACACCATTGTTTTTTATGGAGATGCCTCTGATCAGGAATTATTAGCAGAAGAACATATTGAGCAGGTTGACGTCTTTATTGCCCTGACCAACGATGACGAAGCCAATATTATGTCCGCGATGCTCGCCAAGCGCATGGGTGCCAAGAAAGCAATGGTGCTTATCCAGCGCAGTGCCTATGTGGATCTGGTCCAGGGCGGCGTGATTGATATCGCTATCTCCCCGCAGCAGGCCACCATTTCTGCATTACTCGGCCATGTGCGTAAAGCAGATATTGTCAGTGTATCGTCATTACGACGCGGTGTTGCTGAGGCGATTGAGGCTATCGCACATGGCGATGAAAATACGTCAAAAGTTGTCGGACGCAAAATTGCCGATATTAAGCTCCCGCCGGGCACTATTATTGGTGCGATTGTCAGAGATGAGCAGGTTATTATTGCGAATGACGAGCACAGTATTGAACAGGGAGACCATGTCGTGCTGTTCATCACTGACAAACGCCACGTACCCGAGGTGGAGAAGCTCTTCCAGCCAAGTCCGTTCTTCTTATAAATAAGTACTTAATATTTTGATAGTAAATACTATTGATTTATACTTGAGAATGACAACTTGTTAACATTTTGGGTAAGGAAAAGGGTATGAGCTTCATAAAAGAGTTTCGTGAATTTGCGATGCGCGGCAATGTCGTTGATATGGCTGTCGGTATCATTATCGGTGCGGCATTCGGCAAAATTGTGTCCTCATTAGTTGCTGATGTCATCATGCCACCACTCGGTTTACTGATCGGCGGGATCGACTTCAAACAGTTTGCCGTTGTACTGCGGGAAGCCAGCGGAGATGTGCCTGCTGTTGTACTGAATTATGGTGTATTCCTGCAAACCGTCTTTGATTTCGTTATCGTTGCGTTTGCTATCTTCATTGCCATCAAAATGCTGAATAAATTACGCCGCGAACAGGCTGAAGCACCTGCGGAGCCGCCGGCACCGTCAGCAGAAGAAACATTACTGACTGAAATCCGTGATTTATTAAAAGAACAAAAGAAATAATAAACTAAAAGGCCAGTAGTAAAAGATTATCTAATCGTTTACTACTGGCCTCCCGGTAATCTGCCTTGTTGTGTTTTTCTTTCCGGTTGTAACTCCCTTTACCTTTCTTATTTTTTTCTACTCTCTGCCGGAACAACGGATCGGATAGCAGTGCTTCCAGGGCGTTATCTTGTATTACGCCACGCTTGTGAGCATATTTTGTCATAGTAACCTCATTGATTATGTTTACTCTCTTTTTGTGAACAGCCACAGGGCTCTGTCGCACCTTGTTCCAGGATCTCCAGAATGGTGCATTGTGAACTGACATGTGCCGTTCCGCAACAGGCATCACTCAGCATCTTCAGAGAATCCCGCATTCGCTGCATTTCGACTAACTTCGTTTCCACATCTTTCAGCCGATCATCCACAATTTGCTTTGATTCACGGCAGGTGTGATGTTCAGGATCAACCCGGATCGATAACAGTTCCGTGATCGCTTCCAGTGTAAACCCTAATTGTTTTGCATACCGGATAAAGCGCAGCCGGTGCAGATCCTGCTCAGTATACAAACGATAGCCGCCATCCGTTCGGGTCTGATGATCCATCATGCCCTGTTTTTCATAAAAACGGATCGTATCCGGTGTCACTTCTGCAAGTTTTGCTAACTGACCAATTCGGTACATCGGCAACCTCCTGACATCATCTGGCCTGAAGCCATCATATCAGAATAGTAAAATGTTGTATGTCGTTGGCAGAGATATGGGGCTGAGGAAAGTAACTTCAAGGGCAGGATTAACAGAAATAAAAAAACCGGGTAAAAACCCGGTTTTTTTACGCAGTAACAGATTACTCTGCTGCTGCTTCAGTCTGGGATTCAGCGCGGTCAACAAGCTCAATGTAAGCCATTGGAGCATTGTCACCAGCACGGAAACCACATTTCAGAATGCGGGTGTAACCACCTGCACGCTGAGCGAAACGTGGTCCCAGCTCGTTGAACAGTTTTGCCACGATTTCGTTATCACGAGTACGGGCGAATGCTAAACGACGGTTAGCAACGCTATCCGTTTTAGCCAGGGTAATCAACGGCTCAACAACGCGACGCAGTTCTTTTGCCTTAGGCAAAGTCGTCTTGATAATTTCGTGACGAACTAAAGAACCGGCCATGTTACGAAACATAGCTTGGCGATGGCTGCTGTTGCGGTTCAATTGACGACCACTCATACGATGGCGCATGACCTTATCCTTCTCAGTAAAACCTTAACCTGTGATCTTATTCGTCAGCAATACTTGCCGGCGGCCAATTTTCCAGACGCATGCCCAGAGATAAGCCGCGAGATGCCAGAACGTCCTTAATTTCAGTAAGAGATTTCTTACCGAGGTTAGGTGTTTTGAGCAACTCAACTTCTGTACGCTGTACCAGATCACCGATGTAGTGGATTGCTTCTGCCTTGAGACAGTTAGCAGAGCGGACAGTCAATTCGAGATCGTCTACTGGGCGCAGTAAAATCGGATCGAATTCTGGTTTTTCTTCTTTCACTTCCGGCTGACGAACATCACGTAAGTCAACGAAAGCTTCCAGTTGTTCGGCCAGAATGGTTGCCGCACGACGAATTGATTCTTCTGGATCAATCGTGCCGTTGGTTTCCATTTCGATAACCAATTTATCCAAGTCGGTACGCTGCTCAACACGTGCTGCTTCAACATTGTAAGCAATACGCTCAACTGGGCTGTAGCACGCGTCTACTAACAGACGACCGATTGGGCGCTCATCTTCTTCCGAATGAATTCGGGCAGAAGCTGGAACATAACCACGACCACGCTGAACTTTGATGCGCATATTAATAGATGCGCCTTCGTCAGTGAGATGGCAAATTACATGCTCCGGCTTGACGATTTCAACATCACCGTCATGGATGATGTCGGCTGCAGTCACAGGGCCAATGCCAGATTTATTCAGAGTTAAGATGACTTCATCTTTTCCCTGAAGTTTTACCGCCAGCCCTTTCAGGTTGAGCAGAATTTCCAGGATATCTTCCTGTACACCTTCTTTAGTGCTGTACTCATGGAGTACACCATCAATCTCAACCTCAGTTACCGCACAACCCGGCATAGACGAAAGCAGAATACGGCGCAGTGCGTTACCCAGAGTATGGCCAAAGCCACGCTCTAATGGTTCAAGGGTCACCTTGGCGTGCGTCGAACTGATTTGCTCGATATCAACCAGGCGCGGTTTAAGAAACTCTGTCACAGAACCCTGCATTGTGTCCTCTCTTTGGTGCTAAGCCTTACTTAGAGTAAAGCTCGACGATCAGGTGCTCGTTAATATCAGCAGAAAGGTCAGTACGCTCAGGAATACGTTTGAACACACCTTCCATTTTCGCAGCATCAACTTCCAACCAAGTTGGTTTTTCACGCTGCTCAGCCAGCTCTAAAGCAGCCTTAATACGAGACTGTTTTTTCGCTTTTTCACGAATGCTGATTACGTCGTTAGGGGAAACCTGATAAGAAGCAATGTTTACAACACGGCCATTTACCATGACAGCTTTGTGGCTGACAATCTGACGTGCTTCTGCGCGGGTAGCGCCAAAGCCCATACGATAAATAACGTTGTCTAAACGACCTTCCAGCAGAGACAGCAGGTTTTCACCTGTGTTGCCTTTCAGACGAGTTGCTTCTTTATAGTAGTTACGGAACTGACGTTCCAGCACACCGTACATACGACGAACTTTTTGTTTTTCACGTAACTGAACACCATAATCAGACAGACGCGGTTTACGGGCGCCGTGCTGGCCTGGTGCTTGATCTAATTTACACTTGGTGTCAATCGCGCGAACACCAGACTTCAGGAAGAGGTCTGTTCCTTCGCGACGGCTCAGCTTGAGCTTCGGACCCAAATATCTAGCCATTTTCTTTCTCCAACTATCCTAAAAAACGTGAGGGCGATTAGACGCGACGTTTTTTCGGAGGACGACAACCGTTATGAGGGATCGGAGTCACATCAGTAATGTTAGTGATGCGGAAACCAGCCGCGTTTAATGCGCGAACGGTTGACTCACGGCCAGGACCAGGTCCTTTAACCATAACTTCCAGATTCTTAATACCGTACTCTTTCACAGCCTCTGCGCAACGTTCTGCTGCAACCTGTGCTGCGAATGGAGTTGATTTACGAGAACCACGGAAACCGGAACCACCGGCAGTTGCCCAACCTAATGCGTTACCCTGACGGTCAGTAATGGTAACGATTGTGTTGTTGAAAGAAGCATGGATATGAGCCACACCGTCAGAGACTTGTTTTCTTACACGCTTACGTGCACGAACAGGTGCTTTTGCCATTATAAGATTCCCCGATTATTTCTTGATCGGCTTACGCGGACCCTTACGGGTACGTGCGTTAGTCTTCGTACGCTGACCGCGTACCGGAAGACCACGACGATGGCGTAAACCACGATAGCAACCAATGTCCATAAGACGTTTGATGCTGAGGGTCACTTCACGGCGCAGGTCACCTTCTACAACGTATTTAGCAACTTCGTCACGCAGTTGGTCGATTTGCTCTTCAGACAGCTCACTGATCTTAACATCTTCAGCAATACCCGTTGCTTTACAGATAGCCTGTGAACGGGTTAAGCCGATGCCGAAAATTGCAGTTAATGCAATAACAGCATGTTTATGATCAGGAATGTTAATGCCTGCTATACGGGCCACTATGCACTCCTAAAAATTTTGGGGTAATACTGATCTGAAAAGCCCGTTTTCAGGATACTCAAACAGTAGAACCACGTTTAATAAAAAGATTGGCTGGCTAATTTAGCCAGCTCAATCCAACTTTGCAAGAAAAATATGCTTTTTATTAGCCTTGACGCTGTTTATGCTTAGGCTCAGCACTGCAAATCACGCGCACGACACCGTGACGCTTAACGATTTTGCAGTTACGGCATAATTTCTTGACGGAAGCACGAACTTTCATTTTTACTCTCCGTAACTTCTAAAGCAAACCGAATTAACGGTTATAACCTTTGAGGTTTGCTTTTTTCAATGCAGACTCGTACTGACTTGACATCATCAGAGTTTGCACTTGAGCCATAAAGTCCATGATGACCACAACCACGATTAAGAGGGAAGTACCACCAAAGTAGAAAGGTACTTTCATTGCGTCACGCATGAACTCCGGGATTAGGCAGATAAAGGTAATATATAACGCGCCAACTAAAGTTAAACGAGTCATTACTTTATCGATGTACTTGGCCGTTTGCTCTCCCGGACGAATTCCTGGTACAAATGCACCGGACTTCTTCAGGTTATCTGCTGTTTCTCTTGGATTAAATACCAGTGCGGTATAGAAGAAACAGAAGAATATGATTGCAGAGGCATAAAGTAACACATAGAGCGGCTGGCCTGGCTGCAGATACATAGAAATTGTCGTCAGCCAATCCCAGCCAGTACCATCACCGAACCAAGATGCAATTGTACCAGGGAACAGGATAATACTGGAAGCGAAAATCGCAGGAATTACACCCGCCATATTCACTTTCAACGGTAAGTGTGTACTTTGTGCCGCGTAAACACGGCGGCCTTGCTGACGTTTGGCATAGTTAACGACGATACGACGTTGACCACGCTCCATAAAGACAACAAAGCAAGTAACCGCAAATACCAAGACTGCAACCAATAGCAACAGGAGGAAGTGCAGTTCGCCTTGACGAGCTTGCTCAATGGTATGGCCAATTGCTGACGGAAGACCCGCAACAATACCGGCGAAGATGATGATCGAAATACCGTTACCGATACCGCGTTCAGTAATCTGCCCACCCAGCCACATCAGGAACATAGTCCCTGTCACCAAACTCACAACAGCCGTGAAGTAGAACGCAAAGCCCGGGTTAATAACCAGACCCTGCATACCAGGCATATTCGGTAAGCCCATCGCGATACCAACAGACTGGAACACCGCGAGGACTAACGTACTATACCGGGTGTACTGGCTAATCTTACGACGACCAGCTTCCCCTTCTTTCTTAATCTCCGCCAGGCGCGGGTTCACCACGCTCAGCAGCTGGATAATAATCGATGCCGAAATGTACGGCATGATACCCAGCGCAAAGATTGAAGAACGACTCAACGCACCACCAGAGAACATGTTAAACATCTCAATGATGGTGCCTTGTTGTTGTTCGAGCAATTTCGCAAGAACAGTGGCATCAATACCAGGGATAGGAATGAAAGAGCCAATACGGAAAACAATCAGTGCGCCGAGCACAAACAGTAAACGACGCTTTAACTCACCTATTCCGCCTTTAGCACTTTGGAAATCTGTACCTGGTTGCTTTGCCATCTGTTACTTATTCCTCGATTTTACCGCCAGCAGCTTCGATAACAGCACGAGCGCCTTTAGTAACACGCAGGCCGCGTACAGTAACTGCACGAGTCAGTTCACCAGACAGGAACACTTTCGCGTACTCAATCTGTGGACCAATAACGTTTGCGGCTTTCAATACATTAAGATCGATAACATCGCCTTCGATCAGCTGAAGATCAGATAAACGGATCTCAGCAGTGACCATCGCTTTACGTGAAGTAAAGCCGAATTTTGGCAGACGACGATATAAAGGCATCTGGCCACCTTCAAACCCACGACGTACGCCACCGCCAGAACGAGAGCTCTGACCTTTGTGACCACGACCTGCGGTTTTACCGAGACCGGAACCAATACCACGACCTACACGTTTTGGTGCGTGTTTAGCACCTGCTGCCGGAGACAGAGTATTTAATTGCATCTGTTACTCCTCAACTTTAACCATATAGGAAATACGATTAACCATACCACGGACCGCTGGTGTATCTTCGCGTTCTACAGTGTGGCCAATATGACGCAGACCTAAACCGACCAGAGTTGCCTTGTGTTTTGGCAGACGGCCGATTGAGCTGCGGGTTTGTGTAATTTTAATTGTCTTAGCCATGGTCCATTACCCCAGAATTTCTTCGACGGATTTACCACGCTTAGCTGCAACCATTTCCGGAGACTTCATGCTGTCTAAAGCATCCAGTGTTGCACGAACAACGTTAATTGGGTTCGTGGAACCATAAGTTTTAGCCAGGACGTTACGAACACCGGCAACTTCAAGAACAGCACGCATTGCACCACCGGCAATAATACCGGTACCTTCGTGAGCAGGCTGCATAAACACGCGGGAACCGGTGTGTGTGCCTTTCACTGGGTGGAATAATGTGCCGTTGTTAAGTGCAACGGTTTTCATGTTGCGACGGGCTTTTTCCATCGCTTTCTGGATTGCTGCCGGAACTTCGCGTGCTTTGCCGTAACCAAAACCAACGCGGCCGTTGCCATCACCCACTACAGTCAGTGCGGTGAAGCTAAAGATACGACCACCTTTAACGGTTTTAGATACGCGGTTTACCGCGATCAGCTTTTCCTGCAGTTCGCCAGCCTGTTTTTCGATGTGTGCCATCTTACACCTCTACCTTAGAACTGTAGGCCAGCTTCACGGGCAGCATCTGCCAGTGCCTGGACTCGACCATGATATTGGAAACCTGAACGGTCAAAGGATACTGCTTTGATTCCTTTTTCCAGTGCGCGCTCAGCAATAGCTTTACCTACTGCGATTGCGGCATCTTTGTTTCCGGTGTATTTAACTTGTTCGCTGATAGCTTTTTCAACAGTAGAAGCGGCCACCAACGTTTCAGAACCGTTTGGTGCAATAACCTGCGCATAGATATGGCGAGGGGTACGATGTACCACCAGGCGAGTTGCACCCAGTTCCATAAGCTTGCGGCGTGCGCGGGTCGCACGACGGATACGAGCTGCTTTCTTATCCATAGTGTTACCTTACTTCTTCTTAGCCTCTTTAATACGCACGACTTCGTCGGCGTAGCGAATACCTTTACCTTTGTAAGGTTCAGGGCGACGATAGGCGCGTAAGTCTGCTGCGATCTGACCAATAACCTGCTTATCAGCACCTTTCAGTACGATTTCAGTTTGGGTCGGACATTCAGCAGTAACGCCAGCCGGCAGTTTGTGCTCTACTGGGTGAGAGAAACCTACAGACAGGTTTACCACATCACCTTTAACGGCTGCACGATAACCAACACCTACCAGTTGCAGCTTCTTAGAGAAGCCTTCGGTAACACCAACAACCATAGCGTTAACCAGTGCACGAGTTGTACCAGCCTGTGCCCATGCGTCGGTATAACCGTCACGCGGACCAAAGGTTAACTGGTTGTCTGCATGTTTAACTTCTACAGCGTTGTGGATATTACGGCTCAGCTCGCCGTTTTTACCCTTAATCGAAATAACCTGACCGTTGAGTTTTACCTCTACGCCGGCAGGAATGACGACGGGTGCTTTTGCCACACGAGACATTCTTTCCTCCCGAATTATGCTACGTAGCAGAGAATCTCGCCACCAAGACCAGCCTGGCGAGCTGCACGATCAGTCATTACACCTTTAGATGTAGAAACAACTGCGATACCCAGACCTGCCATAACTTGTGGCAGTTCGTCTTTGCGCTTATAAATACGCAGACTTGGGCGGCTTACGCGCTGGATGCTTTCTACAACAGCCTTACCCTGGAAATACTTAAGAGTCAGTTCCAGTTCTGGCTTGATGTCGCCTTCGATTTTAAAATCTTCAATATAACCTTCTTCCTTCAGCACGTTGGCAATTGCCACTTTCAGCTTGGAGGAAGGCATGGTGACCGCAACTTTGTTCGCGGCCTGACCGTTACGGATACGGGTCAGCATATCCGCGATGGGATCTTGCATGCTCATCTGTCTTTACTCCCGTGATTCAATATGGTGACAATTACCAGCTAGCTTTCTTAAGGCCCGGGATTTCACCGCGCATAGCGGCTTCACGGACTTTAATACGGCTTAAGCCAAACTTCCGCAGAAAACCGTGTGGACGCCCGGTTTGGCGGCAACGGTTACGCTGACGGGAAGGACTGGAATCACGTGGCAGAGATTGAAGCTTCAGAACAGCATCCCAACGATCGTCATCTGA
The DNA here is from genome assembly GCF_001807955.1 of Morganella sp. HMSC11D09. NCBI lineage: Bacteria > Pseudomonadati > Pseudomonadota > Gammaproteobacteria > Enterobacterales > Morganellaceae > Morganella > Morganella sp. HMSC11D09. Next base: position 7,811 of record NZ_KV791704.1, on the reverse strand, counting down.
TGCGTTGACATCGGAGATGGTAGCTTTCAGTTCTGCGCGTTTTGCGAAGAATTTCTCAGCTAATTTTGCACGTTTTACATCACGTGCTTTCATAGATTTCTTAGCCATGAATACCCTGCCTTACTTGCGAAACGGGAAGTTAAACGCTGATAACAGTGCGCGACCTTCATCATCAGATTTCGCGGTGGTAGTGATAGTAATATCAAGACCACGAACACGATCCACTTTATCGTAATCGATTTCAGGGAAGATGATTTGTTCACGTACGCCCATGCTGTAGTTACCGCGACCATCGAAAGACTTAGCGGACAAGCCACGGAAGTCACGAATACGTGGTACAGCAATAGAAATCAGTCGCTCAAAGAACTCCCACATGCGTTCGCCACGCAGAGTTACTTTACAGCCGATTGGATAGCCCTGGCGGATTTTGAAGCCTGCAACAGATTTGCGTGCTTTGGTGATCAATGGTTTCTGACCAGAGATTGCTGCTAAGTCAGCTGCTGCGTTATCCAGCAGTTTTTTATCAGCAATTGCTTCACCAACACCCATATTCAGGGTGATCTTCTCGACCCGAGGGACTTGCATGACAGAATTGTAGTTAAACTGAGTCATCAGTTGTTTAACTACTTCGTCTTTGTAGTAATCATGCAGTTTCGCCATCGTATACTCCAAAAATTACTTGATAGTTTCGCTGTTAGACTTGAAGAAACGGACTTTTTTGCCGTCTTCGAATCTAAAACCTACACGGTCAGCCTTGCCGGTTGCCGCATTGAAGATTGCAACGTTAGAAACCTGAATTGCAGCTTCTTTTTCAACGATGCCACCTGGTTGGTTCAGGGCCGGAACCGGCTTCTGATGTTTCTTAACCAGATTGATACCTTCAACGATAACTTTACCAGAAGAAAGAACCTGTTTTACTTTACCGCGCTTACCTTTATCTTTGCCGGTCAGCACGATAATTTCGTCATCACGACGGATTTTCGCTGCCATAGTTCCGCTCCTTAGAGTACTTCAGGTGCCAGTGAGATAATTTTCATAAACTTCTCGTTACGAAGTTCACGAGTTACCGGCCCAAAAATACGCGTACCGATAACTTGCTCGCTGTTATTGTTTAACAATACACAAGCGTTGCTATCGAAGCGAATGACAGAACCGTCAGGGCGACGTACACCCTTCTTGGTGCGCACCACTACTGCCTTCAGAACATCACCTTTTTTTACTTTACCGCGCGGAATTGCTTCCTTGATGGTAATTTTGATAATGTCGCCTACAGCTGCGTAGCGACGGTGCGAGCCACCTAGAACCTTGATACACATTACGCGACGTGCACCGGAGTTATCGGCCACGTTCAGCATAGTCTGTTCTTGGATCATTTTAGTGCTCCGCTAAATGTCAACTACTACTGAGCCACTCTTACTAAAAAGAGAGGCCGTCCAAATACCCAATTACGAGGGCGCGGCATTATAACACCACATCTTCGTTATGGATAGAAAAAAATAAACGGCTCTAAAGCCGAGCCGTTTATTCTACATCAGAAAGCAGTGCTGTTACAGTACAGCTTTCTCTACGACGCGAACCAGGGTCCAGGACTTAGTCTTAGACAGTGGACGGGTTTCGCGGATTTCTACCACGTCACCGATACCACATTCATTGTTCTCGTCATGTACGTGCAGTTTAGTCGTACGACGGATGAACTTACCATACAGAGGGTGTTTCACCATACGCTCGATAGTCACAACAATGGATTTCTCCATTTTGTCACTAACAACACGACCTTGCAGAGTACGGATTTTATCGGTCATTACGCACCCGCCTTCTCAGTCAATAAAGTCTTAACACGTGCAATATTACGACGCACTTGTTTTAACAGATGAGACTGTTGTAACTGGCCGCTTGCCGCTTGCATACGCAGGTTAAATTGTTCGCGCAGCAGGTTCAGCAGCTCAGTGTTCAGCTCTTCAACGCTTTTTTCGCGCAGCTCTTTCGCTTTCATTACATCACCGTCTTAGTTACAAAGGTGGTTTTGATAGGCAGTTTAGCTGCTGCCAGCTTGAATGCTTCACGAGCAAGCTCTTCCGATACGCCGTCCATTTCATACAGGACTTTACCCGGCTGGATTAAGGCAACCCAATACTCCACGTTACCTTTACCTTTACCCATACGCACTTCAAGAGGCTTTTCAGTGATAGGTTTGTCCGGGAACACACGGATCCAGATTTTACCCTGACGCTTAACTGCACGGGTCATAGCACGACGTGCTGCTTCGATCTGACGTGCAGTCAGACGACCACGGCCAACAGCTTTCAGACCATAAGTGCCGAAGCTCACATCCGCGCCGGCTGCCAGACCGCGGTTACGGCCTTTGTGCACTTTACGGAATTTTGTACGCTTTGGTTGTAACATTCAGCGACTCTCCTTTACTTACGGCCTTTACGCTGCTGTTTTTTAGGTTGAGCAGCCGGTTTTTCCGCCTGTTCAACTGCAGCCATGCCACCCAGAATCTCACCTTTGAAGATCCACACTTTAACACCGATAACACCATAAGTAGTCTGAGCTTCAGAGGTGTTATAATCGATGTCTGCACGCAGGGTATGCAGAGGCACACGGCCTTCACGATACCACTCAGTACGTGCGATTTCAGCACCGCCTAAACGGCCGCTGACTTCGACTTTGATACCTTTAGCGCCTAAACGCATAGCATTCTGTACCGCACGCTTCATAGCACGACGGAACATAACGCGACGTTCCAGCTGTGAAGTGATGCTGTCAGCAACTAATTTTGCGTCCAGTTCAGGTTTACGTACTTCGGCAATATTGATCTGCGCAGGAACGCCAGCGATATCTGAAACGCTTTTGCGCAGTTTTTCAACGTCTTCACCTTTCTTACCGATCACGATGCCAGGGCGTGCAGTGTGAATAGTCACACGGATGCTCTTAGCAGGGCGCTCGATAACGATGCGGGATACTGACGCTTTTTCCAGTTCTTTAGTTAAGTACTTACGTACTTTAAAGTCGCTGTCCAGGTTGTCAGCGAATTCTTTGGTGTTCGCAAACCAGGTAGAGTTCCAAGGTTTAACAATACCCAGGCGAATACCATTTGGATTTACTTTCTGACCCATTGCTAGTCTCCAGGTATCAGCGATCGGACACAACCACAGTGATGTGGCTGGTGCGCTTAAGAATACGATCTGCACGACCTTTAGCACGAGGCATGATGCGCTTCATGGTTGGGCCGTCGTCAACGAAAATTTTCGCTACTTTCAGATCATCGATGTCAGCGCCATCGTTGTGTTCTGCGTTAGCAATAGCAGACTCCAGGACTTTCTTCACTAAACCAGCAGCTTTCTTGTTGGTAAAGGTTAAAATTTCCAGAGCTTGCGACACTTTCTTACCGCGGATCAGGTCAGCCACCAGGCGAACCTTCTGAGCAGAAGAACGAGCGTGGCGATGCATAGCAATAGTTTCCATCTCTTCCTCCTACCTTATTTCTTTTTGGCTTTTTTATCAGCCGCATGGCCGCGATAAGTACGGGTCGGCGCGAATTCACCCAGTTTGTGACCAACCATTTCGTCGGTAACGTAAACCGGAACATGCTGACGACCATTATGGACAGCGATGGTCAAACCGATCATGTTAGGAAAGATCGTTGAACGACGGGACCAAGTCTTAACAGGCTTTTTGTCACCGCTTTCCACCGCTTTCTCTACCTTCTTCAGCAAGTGCAGGTCAATAAAAGGACCTTTCTTGAGAGAACGTGGCATGGCTTATCCTCTAATTATTTCTTAGTACGACGATGAACGATGAAGTGTTCAGTGCGTTTGTTTTTACGAGTCTTCTTACCTTTGGTCTGAACGCCCCATGGTGTTACAGGGTGTTTACCAAAGTTACGACCTTCACCACCACCATGTGGGTGGTCTACCGGGTTCATCGCAGTACCGCGAACGGTAGGGCGAATACCACGCCAGCGACTTGCACCAGCTTTACCCAGAACGCGCAGCATGTGTTCAGCGTTACCCACTTCACCTAAAGTCGCGCGGCAATCTGAAGGAACTTTACGCATTTCACCGGAACGCAGACGAATAGTGACATAAGCACCATCGCGCGCAACGATCTGAACGTAAGTACCGGCAGAACGTGCCAGCTGGCCGCCTTTACCTGGTTTCATTTCTACGTTATGAACAGTAGAACCAACCGGGATGTTGCGCATTGGCAGAGCGTTACCCGCTTTGATTGCAGCATCAACACCAGACTGGATTTGATCACCAGCTTTCAGGCCTTTAGGAGCCAGGATGTAACGGCGTTCACCGTCTTTGTATAATACCAGAGCAATATTTGCTGAACGGTTTGGATCATATTCCAGACGTTCTACAACAGCCGGGATACCGTCTTTGTTACGTTTAAAGTCAACAATACGGTAATTTTGCTTGTGACCACCACCAATATGACGGGTAGTGATACGGCCATTGTTGTTACGACCACCAGACTTGTTGTTTTTCTCAAGCAGTGGTGCGTAAGGTTTGCCCTTGTGAAGCTCAGGGTTAACCACTTTAACGACGTGGCGACGGCCCGGAGACGTAGGTTTACATTTAACAATTGCCATTGTTCTTTACTCCTCCGACTTACTCAGCGCCGCCGACGAAGTCCAGATTCTGGCCTTCCTGCAGGGTGACGTAAGCTTTTTTCCAGTCGCTACGACGACCGAAACGCTGACCGTGGCGCTTCACTTTGCCTTTAACCAGCAGAGTGTTAACACCTTCAACTTTGACTTCGAACAGTTTTTCAACTGCAGCTTTGATTTCAGCTTTAGTCGCGTCTTTAGCAACTTTGAGCACGATGGTATTTGTTTTTTCCATCGCGGTAGACGCTTTTTCAGATACATGCGGCGCGCGCAGTACTTTCAGCAGACGTTCTTCACGGATCATGCCAGCATCTCCTCAACTTGCTTAACTGCTTCAGCAGTCATCACTACTTTACCGAACGCGATCAGACTGACCGGATCGATTGCAGTGACATCACGCACATCAACCTTGTACAGGTTGCGAGCTGCTAAGAACAGGTTCTCATCAACTTCGTGTGTGACGATCATCACGTCTTCCAGAGCCATATCTTTCAATTTCTGTACCAGCAGCTTGGTTTTAGGTGCTTCTACAGCAAATTTTTCGACAATGATCAGACGATCCTGACGTACCAATTCGGACAGGATGCTTTTCAGCGCGCCGCGGTACATCTTTTTGTTAACTTTTTGACTGTGGTCCTGTGGTTTCGCTGCGAAAGTGATACCACCAGAGCGCCAGATTGGGCTCTTGATTGAACCAGAGCGGGCACGACCAGTACCTTTTTGGCGCCATGGTTTTTTACCAGACCCAGTAACTTCAGCACGAGTTTTCTGAGCACGTGTACCTTGACGAGCACCAGCTGCATACGCAACAACTACTTGATGGACAAGCGCTTCATTGAAATCACGCCCGAAGGTAGTTTCGGAAACAGTCAGCGCGCTTTGCGCGTCTTTCATTACCAATTCCATTCCTATCTCCTCGACGTTAAGCCTTGACAGCTGGTTTAACAATCAGGTTGCTACCGGTTGCACCCGGGACAGCACCTTTTACCAGCAGCAGGTTACGCTCAGCGTCAACGCGAACGACATCCAGGCTCTGAACGGTTACACGTTCGTTACCCAGCTGACCTGCCATTTTCTTGCCTTTAAATACCTTACCCGGAGTCTGGTTCTGACCGATAGAACCCGGAACACGGTGAGACAAGGAGTTACCATGAGTAGCATCCTGAGTACGGAAATTCCAGCGCTTTACAGTACCGGCGAAGCCCTTACCTTTAGATGTACCAGTAACGTCAACTTTCTTAACGTCAGCGAAAATTTCAACGCTGATGTTCTGGCCAACAGTAAACTCTTCACCTTCTGACAGGCGGAATTCACGTAACAGGCGACCAGCTTCAACACCAGCTTTTGCGAAATGTCCTGCTTCAGGTTTGTTCACGCGGTTAGCTTTTTTGCTGCCGGTGGTAACCTGAATAGCACGATAACCGTCAGTTTCGTCAGATTTAACCTGAGTAACGCGGTTATTTTCGATTTCGATAACAGTAACAGGGATTGACACACCTTCTTCAGTGAAGATGCGGGTCATACCCACTTTTTTACCGACTAAACCAATCATTGTTTCAACCTCTCAATCAATTGATACCTGATTAACCCAGGCTGATCTGCACGTCAACGCCGGCAGCCAGATCCAGACGCATCAGAGCATCAACGGTTTTTTCAGTTGGCTCAACGATGTCAACCAGACGTTTGTGAGTGCGAATTTCGTACTGATCGCGCGCATCTTTGTTGACGTGCGGAGAGATCAGAACGGTAAAACGCTCTTTACGGGTCGGCAGCGGGATAGGACCACGAACTTGCGCACCAGTGCGCTTAGCAGTCTCTACGATTTCCGCAGTTGATTGATCGATCAGACGATGATCAAAAGCTTTAAGGCGGATACGGATTCTTTGGTTCTGCATGAGACCAGAGCTCCAACTATTTTATAAACGTAAAAAATTACTCCTCGCACCCATTTCGATTGACGGGGGAGTGTAATCGTTCTCGATGTAATCCCCATATCGGGGATATTTTCATGAACAGCTAAAAAACATACTGTCCAATGCTGGTATCAACCAGGCTTGCACAATTGGCAAGCCCGCGCATTATACGTGAATGAGCCCTGAAAGCAAGCCGCAAACCGGGATTTGTGCAAATTATCTCCGGCGCCATGACAAAAAATCAAAAAAGAAAAACCGCCGCGGGTTTCCCTGCCGGCGGTTCTGCACATTGCTTACTTTAGTGATTATTTCTCTGTTTTTTATTCTGTGTCTGCGTCCGCCATCTGTGCCTGCTGATAGTTCTGCAGACCCACACGGGCTATCAGATCCAGCTGGGTTTCCAGCCAGTCGATATGAGACTCCTCTTCCGCCAGTATTTTTATCATCAAATCACGGCTGACATAATCATGTTTGGAATCGGCATAGGCAATGGCTTCACGTAAATCTTTGGCGCCATCCAGTTCCAGCTGAAGGTCAGACTTCAGCATTTCCTCAACATCTTCGCCGATATGAAGTTTACCGAGATCCTGAAGGTTCGGGATCCCTTCCAGAAATAAGATACGCTCAATGTATTCATCAGCGTGTTTCATCTCATCAATGGATTCTTCATACTCTTTGTTGTTGAGTTTAATCAGACCCCAGTTTTTGAACATGCGGGCATGCAGAAAATACTGGTTAATAGCAACCAGTTCATTTCCCAGCAATTTGTTCAGATGCGAGATCATTTTTTTATCGCCTTTCATGTACCCTCCTTTGTTTCCTGTCTGTTCAGTATAGACACAGGAAATAATTCACGGAGTGATTACGGTGACAAAATAGCGATACAGTTCAAAATTCCGGCGGGTTTCAGAGAGAAGATTCAGGCGACGCGGTCAACCGGGACAGACATATGCTCTTCTGCAATAACGGCTTTGGCGTGGCGGATACATTTGCCGCATTCAGTGCCGACAGGGATAATTTTACGCAGTTCACCGATGGAATGAACCTTATTCTGGCGCACGGCATTCCGGATGGCTTTATCGCTGATGGCATTACATAAACATACGTACATATCATTCCTCCTGACTGCGGTAAAGAGTAAATGATAATCAGTATTATTACAATTGCGATTGTGTAAATTTTGTCAGCAGTTGCCGGAAAGCAGGCATAAAAAAAGAGAGCCGCAGCTCTCTTTTTAATAATCAGCGGGGAATTAACCCATCACTTTCGCTACAACACCC
>NZ_KV791703.1:0-807 GCF_001807955.1 Morganella sp. HMSC11D09 | reverse complement strand
ATCTGCCACCAATCACCAATACTGACTAAGTTGAATGAAGTGAGATTAACGAGGGTTAAAAATGCCGAATCATGTAACAAACGTAGTGGAAGCAAGCCCTGAAGTTATTAAGGCAATGCTGAATGCAGATGGATTGGTTGATTTCGAATTAATAATTCCGCGCCATCCGGATTTAACTCTGCCGGGGATGGGGATTTATACCGAGGCAGAAAGCGCAGCAAAGTTGATGTGCAAGGAAAGGGTTTCCGACCATGAGTTGATGGCGAGAATGGAAATGGTCAGCCGCCTGAGAGCTTCCGCCCTCGAAATGACGGATGAGCAATTTGAGCAGTTTGTCCAGATGATGCGAAACAAGCGCAACCACGGGTTTTATAACAGCATGGAATTCGCCAGAAATGGCTGGGGAACGAAATGGAATGCATACGGACAAAGCGCAGAAAGTAACTCAGACACAATGGTTGAGTTTGAAACGGCTTGGTCGCATCCGCTGCCGGTAATTACTGCCCTGTCAAAACGTTTTCCGGAAGAAAAAATAATTGTCAAATATGCAGACGAGGACACCGGAAACAATTGCGGACGATACACCATGCAGAATGGTGATTTTGTCGAGCAGGATATCGCTCCTTCTTGGCGCGACCAGTCTGACAGCGACAAAAGAAAGTGGACCGAGTTTGCTTTCAAATTATGCAACCCAGACACAGACCCGAAGACGTATGGATATAACGAAAATTGGGAATATGTCGAAGATGAAGACTAACACCCCGCAGCGGGGATAACTATTCGGACATCACGTAGCACAGGGAAGTG
>NZ_KV791702.1:116415-117046 GCF_001807955.1 Morganella sp. HMSC11D09 | reverse complement strand
TGAGCGGGTGCTTCGTTTCCTGGATAATCCAGCCGTGATAAAAGTCGCCGGTGGACTATCCGGATCCCGTCACTATGTTAAATCCGTTGGCTACTGCCAGATTAACGATCCGGAAAACCCTTATCACCACCACGAACTGACCATGACCCGCCACAAAGATGGTTTTATCCGGACATGCTGGCACCATGACAACATCTTGCGGGCGGGTGATGTCCACCAGCAGCAGGCGGACGAAATTCTGTTACACAACCAACGGGCGTTTGTGGCACGCAGCATCTTTACCGATCTGCGGCTGCCGGCTGGTCATCTTCTTAATCCTTCCGATTTGTTCACCTGGTCGGTGATGCGCCGCGTCAGTGATCATCTTCCTGCCTTTATCAGCTCATACATCCTGATGCAGAAACCGGAGGAAGAGATAACCGGCACCATGACAGAGCATTCCATTGTCCATCAACCGTGCTCACACAGCCGGATTGTTCAGGAAATCGTAGAGAAGATAAAGCCGGTCGTTGTTCTTAAAGTGGATCCTGAGCCGCCGCAAAGCTTTATGAAAATCCCGAAATATCAGCGCTGGGAGAGTCTGAAATACCTACAGTGGGTGAAAAGCCAGCCGTGTTGTGTGTGCGGCCAG
>NZ_KV791702.1:92466-116395 GCF_001807955.1 Morganella sp. HMSC11D09 | reverse complement strand
CGGGTTCACCACGACGAGTTACACCGGGATACGGCAGCATGGGAAGAAAAGCACGGCAGTCAGCTGGAGTTGTTATTTAAGTTTATGAACCGGTCATACGGGATCGGCGTTTTTGGTTAATGCGCTGTACGGAGCGCGGAGAGATGAGCATGAAATTAGAATCAGCACTGAAGCAGTTTCACCCCAAATCCCCTATGTTCAGTGATTCGTCGCATTCAACATCCCCAGAACGGCTTAAAGGGATGGATACTGCAGCGGCACTTGGTATGACACAGCAAAAGGCGCGGTTCGGCATGCATGCTTTTTTTGCGAAGAATGATGTCAGCACGGAAGATAAATTCAAAACCGTTGAAGAACTGACTCAGTATGCAATGAAAGTGGCACCTAAACTGATAGTAAAGGCATCCGGCAACCGGTTGGCGCAGTGTATGAAAATTCTGTCAGCAATGGCGCTTGAGGATTATGCCAGGTCAGCGGGATCATCCTGCCAGTGCCACTCCTGTGGTGGGCTGGGTATGATTTATTCGGTAAAAGAGGTGGTTAAATATCCGGGGCTCACAAACAAAGATGGGATTTTTATTGTAGCGCCTGACATTCGTAACGAACGGGTTGGTGAAGTATGTGCCGCGTGTGGCGGCAAAGGGGTGGAACATTATCGCTGTCAGTGTAAAGGCCGGGGCAAGGTACCGGATGAAGAACAAACGGCATTGCAGGGCGTTCCTGTGATCAAAGATTGCCCTCGCTGTTCAGGTCGCGGCTACCGGCGCATGCCATCATCGAAAGCTTATAATGCAATACGGCACTTGGTACCAGATTTGAATGAAAGAACGTGGCGGCGCAACTGGAAGCCCTTCCATGAAAGGCTGGTGGAGAAATGTTACGTTGAGGAAGGTTGCGCGGAGGCATTATTCAACAAAGTGACTAATTGATGTAATTTTAATTATAAGCGTTGATATTTGTCCGGAATTGTTATAGTGTTTTCCCATAGTGGGATTTTTATAACTATCCACACTAAGGAATTTCAAGGCCCCGCATAAAACGGGGCTTTTTTATTACAATGTATTTAAGAAAGCTTGAAAGGCTGATTTGTCTTCTGATGAGACATTCTCCATCTTATTTAGCTTCTCCTGAATTAAATTCAGGTTTTTTCGCTGCAGAAACAACTTGGCATCTTTGAACAATACTTTTAGCTGACTAAGCCTTGTTTCGATGGTGTTGGTTCTTTGTGATGTTTCTGCCAGCAATGGGCTTGGAGATTCATCAGGGATGATACCGTTCAACTGTTGAATGTCTTCATAAATAGATGAATAAAGAGATTTTAGATTATTTTCCGGCATGAGGACGTGGATATTCCTCATCCTACCAATGTGTATTGATTGTAGGGCCTCTCCACTTTCTTGAAAATCCCTGTTGAACGTAAATAATAATTCTTTTAATTTTTTATCAATTTTTGAGGTGTCATAACTAATATCTGAATTTTGTGTTTTTGCTATATTTCTTATTTCTGTTGCGCCAGTCTGACCAACGAATCGTGAGTTCGATAGCTTTTCTATATTTATGGTTGCCCATAATATGTCTCTGCCTTTGAACTTAAGCGACTCAAGCTCAGATAGCCAGGCCGGACATTTTATCTTCCCTTGCGCGATAATAGCTTTGCGCTCTTCGTGTAATCGGAATTTGTCGAAATCGGAAGAGAGAGTATCAAACTCAATACCAAATATATTTTTTCCACACTTATTACCAATAACAGTCTCAATATTTTCTGATGTTACTACTATATAACCTTTATTGTGAGGCTGATTACAGGTTGAAAGTGAGCAATGAACTTTTTCTTTAACCTCGTAGTAACCGATTATTTTCTCAAGCGTGTGTTTTTCGTTTGAGAGTTTTTTTTGAAATGTGGGTTTAGAGGTAATGCTATCCCACTTATCCAGCTTTACAGATCCATTTTCTGTCTTAAGAAATATCATTAATCCACCTTTTTGCTGAAATTAATGCCTGAAAACGATCGCATTATAATCAAATTTTCGTTTAGCAGGTATATCCAATCGTGAAATGTCAGATTTGCGTGGTTTTTTACTATTAAGTATTTGGCATTGAAATACTTACTTTTAATTTATTCATACAAATCAACAACAAGAGCATTTGAATACGACAGGCTCATAACCTAATCCGTATTCGTCCACAGTGCTCTTTTTATTGCTTTCCCGCCGCTGGTGGGATTCCGAATAATGCCGCAGCCACCTTACTTTAACCGTCTGTAACAATATAAACCGGTTGCGGGATTTCCCTATCACTCAACATACGGAACACTCCGCAGGGGGTGGATATGCGCATGTCCGACAAATATTCCAGCCCTACAGCATACGCCTGGGGACTTATAACCTCTGCTTTTGGCGTTTTATCTCTGGACCAGTGGGCTATTGTTGCAGGAATCATCTGTACTGTCGGGACGTTCCTGGTGAACTGGTATTACAAACGGAAAGAATTCCAACTGAAAGCCGGAGAACATCATGAATAACCGATTATTTAAAAAAGTCATGGCCGCTTGTGCCGCCGGGGCGATTGCCGGAGCGCTGGTGCTGATCCCCGCGTATGAGGGTGTTGAGTACAAACCTTATCGTGATGTGGCCGGAGTGCTCACCGTATGTTATGGCCATACCGGCAGTGATATTCAGCCCGGCAAGTTGTACACGGATGCTGAATGTAAGGCGCTGCTGCATGACGACCTGACGAAAGTCCGGCGCGCGATTGACCCGATGATCAAAGTACCGATTGATGACAATACCCGGGCGGCCATCTATTCATTTGCATATAACACCGGAACCGGTGCGTTCTCGCGTTCGACAATGCTGCGGAAACTCAATGCCGGTGATATCGCGGGTGCCTGTGACGAAATGAAACGCTGGACATTTGCCGGTGGTAAGCAGTGGCAGGGTCTGATTAACCGGCGCGAAACGGAGAAAGCGGTATGCCACGGAACCCTTTAACACTGATCATCATTGCTATCATCCTGCTGACTACTGCTCTGTTGTCGGGTTGTTATCTGTATTCACTCCCGAATCACTGTAAGCCGCTGCCGGGTAACCCGCTGGACGGTGTGATCCATTATGAGTGTGAAGCGCTATGAAAAGGGTAATCACTGTATTACTCAACGGCTGGGTGTGGGCTGTCGTGTTCTTTGGTCTGTGGATGTTCAGCATGCTGTCAGCCGAACAAACGGAAGGCCAACACAAGGACAAGGTTATCACTGACCAGCAAAAGGTGATTGATAACGCCTACACCAGTATCGAAATCTTTGATCGCGTGGCCGCGGCGAACGCCAACCGTAATATGCGCGCCGATGCTCAATCACAGGAGAAGCAGATTGAATACCGCACAATCATCCGGAAAGAGGCTACCTGCAATTTGTATATTCCTCAGCCTGTTTCTGACGGGTTGCTCAGCCACGTCTACACCATCCGTGAATCAGCAATGCGTTCCGCTCCCGGCATCACTGACACAACCGGTACTGGCACCACTGCCACTCGCCGCCTGACATATTGCCAGGCGGTTGAATGGATAGAGCCACTACTGACCGCACTGGATAAGGCGAACGGGCAGTTAATGGATATCCGGAAAGCGGATACAGAGCGAAGCGGGAAGCCAAGATAAGCGGGCGATGCGGGAGATTGAGGCGGAGAGGGTGAAGTAAAAAAAGCCCCCATGACGAGGGGCACATATAAAAGACTCAGGAAATGTTTATTGTGATTTTCGTGTTGAGTATATCCCCGATAATTCCGTAATTTCAATATGCGGAACAAATAAAAAATGCCCTGTAAGAACAGGGCAAGTAAGCAATCGACAAAGAATATTTACTCTAACTACGATGCTCAATATACAGGCAATTTTGCGGGCGAATCAATAGAGCCTCGCTAAATAGCGGAGCATTTTATTACTAGAGGAAAAGCTATGTTTAAACATGAATTAGGTCAGGTTGTGCAGGTCACCATCAGCGGTGAAGAAGGTCATGTGAAAGCCCGTGCTGAATATCATAACGGCCCGAATCAGTATCTCATTCATTATCTGGCAGCGGATGGACGTGGGACTGATGGCTGGTTTGAGGAAGGTGAGCTGTCCCCGGCAGAACAACAATAACCCATCACAAAGCCTGCTCACTGAGTGGGCTTTTTAATTGGTTACGGAGAAATTAGCGTGAACCTTATAACTCATTGTTTATATGTGTGCTTGTGAAAAGGTACTCCCGGAGGGGTACCCTTACCACGGGGCGGCGGCTTCGCGGGAAACGGCTCATTTTCGGATTTCCATGCTGTCAGCAGCAGGTCAGTTAATTCATTGATACCGTTGATAAAAAACAACACTGAGGTGACAAAGCTGGTTTTTGTCTGTCACCTGAGTGCTGTTTATCCATTTGATTAACAACAATAAATAAGGAATCCACCTGACAGTGTGAGGTGACAATGTCTAATATCAGCAATCTCGGGGACGCGTATCACTGGAGTGTTGCAAAGATTGCTGAAGCGTTCGGACTGAACCGGGGTACGGTTAAAAAGCGGCTGCTCGATGCAAATGTGGCGATAGCAGGAACAGTACGAGGCAATCCGGTGTATGCCCTCCGCGATGTCGGTCCGGTGATATTCGGTGCTGACACAGAGAAAGATCCGTCCGGTATTCAGGATCCGGACAAAATGTTCCCGAAAGACCGTAAAGACTGGTTCCAGTCTGAAAACGAACGCATCAAACTTGAAACCTCGCTGCGCCAGCTGATACCTGCTGAAGAATCTCACCGTGAGATGGCGACCATCATCAAAGCGATAGCCCAGGTACTGGACACCTGGCCTGACCGACTGGAGCGTGACCACGGCTGGCAGCCTGAGCAAATCACACAGGCACAGGATGTGGTGGATGAACTCCGCGATCTACTGGCGGTGGAGGTGGAAAACGCAGAGGAAGAAAACGGATGAGTACAGGTTATGCGTCGGCGGCTGAAATGCGCCGGGATGTCTCTGTGCTGCTGCGTCCGCCGCGCCGGATGCCGGTGGCGGAGGCCGTTAAAAAATACATGCGGGTGCCGATGGGCGGCGGCAGCGCGGTGCAGTGGGAAGACACCCTGACGCCGTACATTATTGAGCCGATGAACTGCCTGACATCGCGGAAATATGATGCGGTGATATTTGTCGGCCCGGCACGTACCGGTAAATCCCTGGGGCTTATCGACGGCTGGATTGTCTACACGATAGTCTGTGATCCGGCTGATTTTCTGCTGATTCAGATGACGGAAGAAAAAGCCCGTGAGCATTCCAAAAAGCGCCTCGACCGGACATTTCGTGCGAGTCCGGAAGTAGCTAAACGGCTGAGCCAGCGCACCAATGACAATAACGTGCATGACAAAACATTCCGCGCCGGTAACTACCTGAAAATCGGCTGGCCGTCCGTCAATATCATGTCCTCATCGGATTACCGGTTTGTGGCACTGACGGACTATGACCGGTTTCCGGAAGATATCGACGGCGAGGGGGATGCATTCTCTCTGGCATCAAAACGTACCACAACATTTATGTCCGCCGGGATGACGCTGGTGGAAAGTTCACCCGGCCGGGAAATTACTGATCAGAAATGGACGCCGTCATCACCCCATGAAGCACCGCCGACCACCGGTATTTTATCGCTGTACAACCGTGGCGACAGGCAGCGCTGGTACTGGCCGTGTCCGCACTGCGGAGAATACTTTCAGCCGGTGTTTGATGCGGTGGCCGGTTACCGGGATGACCCGGATCCGGTGACAGCCAGTGAGGCGGCTTATATTGAGTGCCCGCACTGCACCGGACACATTTCCGGCAGCGAAAAGCGGAAGCTGAATAATCGCGGTGTCTGGCTGAAAGACGGCCAGGACATTGACCGGTACGGCAACATTACCGGCGATGCCCGCCGCTCCCGTATCGCGTCATTCTGGATGGAGGGACCGGCTGCCGCCTATCAGACGCTGTCCCAGCTCGTTTATAAATATCTCACCGCCGAACAGGAATATGAGCTCACCCTGAGCGAAGAAACCCTGAAAACAGTGATCAATACGGACTGGGGGCTGCCGTACCGGCCGAAACATACTCAGGATCAGCGCAAGGCAGAAGAGCTGCTGGCGCGGGCTGAGGATCTCGGGATCCGCTGTGTGCCGGAAGGTGTCCGCTTTCTGGTGGCAACCGTCGACGTGCAGGCCGGGAAAAACCGCCGGTTTGTGGTTCAGGTCACCGGCTACGGTGAAAAAGGTGAACGCTGGATTGTGGACAGGTTTGATATCACCCAATCCCTGCGGACGGACGGCAACGGCGAGTGTGTCCGTATTCATCCCGGTGCCTATCCGGAGGACTGGAAGCTGCTGATAACAGATGTGCTGGATAAAACATATCCGTTGTCCGGACATCCTGCGATCAGAATGCCCGTCATGATGCTGGGGGTGGATACCGGCGGTGAAAGCGGTGTTACTGATAACGCGTATGCTTTCTGGCGGCAGTGCCGCCGTGACGGTATCAGCCGCAAAGTGTTTCTGTTCAAGGGGGGCAGCCGTACCGGCGCAAAACTGATCACTAAATCCTATCCGGATAACACCGGACGCTCTGACCGGCAGGCGAAAGCCGCCGGGGATGTGCCGTTATATCTGCTGCAGACTGACAACCTGAAAGACCGGGTGGCTGCTGCACTGAGCCGTGATATGCCGGGCCCGAACTATGTGCATTTTCCGGACTGGCTGGATGACTCTTTCTATGACGAACTGACCTATGAGGAGCGGCTGACCAGCGGTAAATGGGAAAAGCCCGGGCGGGGCGCAAACGAAGCCTTTGACCTGATGGTGTACGCCCATGCACTGGTGATCATAAAGGGGTACGAGAAAATCAAATGGGATAAACCGCCGCCCTGGGCACGGTTACCCGATATTCCTGTTATTCCGCCTGAAAACGCTGACTCCCCCGACAATATCACCCTTATTTCAACAACCGGACCCGCGAAACCGAAGAAACCGAAAAAACGGAAAGCATCGGCGTGGGCCCCTGTTTCATCATCCGGAGGTGGCTGGATATGACCATAGAAGAGATTGACGACATGATCCGGCAGTACGCGGAAGCGGAACGCGCTGTATTGCAGGGCAGAAGCATCACGATGAACGGTCAGAGCATGTCGATGGAAAGCCTGAGCGAAATCCGCAAAGGGCGGGAATACTGGGAGCGCCGCCGCAGCGGTTTGTTATCGTCCCGCTCCGGCAGGCCGGGTTATAAACTGGCGAGGTTTCCGCGATGAAGCTGATCGACAGTGCTATCGGCCTGATTGCGCCGGGCTGGCAGGCGTCCCGGATGCGGTCCCGCCTCCAGATAAAAGCCTACGAGGCCGCAATGCCGACCCGAACTCACCGGGCGCGGCGGGAATCCCGTAACGCGAATCAGCTGGTGAAATCCGGCGGCCGGTCACTGCGCGAGCAGGCACGGTTTCTGGATGACAACCACGACCTTGTGATCGGTCTGCTGGATAAGCTGGAAGAGCGGGTGATTGGTGCGAAAGGCATTATTGTGGAGCCGCAGCCGCTGCTGCGGGGCGGCGAACTGGCTGATGACCTGGCAAAACAGATCCGTGCGGCCTGGTCGGAATGGTCTGTCAGTCCCGATGTGACCGGTCAGTATACCCGTCCGGTACTTGAACGGCTGATGGCGCGTACCTGGCTGCGTGACGGAGAGGTATTCGGTCAGATGGTGTCCGGACGGGCCAAAGGTCTGAGGCGGGAAAACGGGGTGCATTTCTGGATTGAGGCGCTGGAGCCGGACTTTGTGCCGCTGAATCTGGATGTGCCGGGCAGCAATATCTGCCAGGGTGTGAAACTCAATGAGTGGGGGCGGCCTGTCAGTTACAACGTGTATAAAAATATGCCGTCAGCCCTGTACTGGTCGCAGGATCTGAAAACCATCGACGCTGAAAACATGCTGCACCTTAAGTTTACCCGCCGCCTGCATCAGCTGCGCGGGCACAGTCTGTTGTCCGGCATTCTGATCCGCCTGAGTGCTCTGAAAGATTATGAGGACGCGGAACTCACCGCTGCCCGTATCGCCGCATCACTCGGAATGTACATCAAGAAGGGGGATATCTACAGTACTGATAATGAGCAGGAAGAGCGCGAGCTGAATATCGAGCCGGGCATTATCTTCGATGAACTGGCACCAGGTGAGGATATCGGTATGGTCAAATCTGATCGCCCGAACCCGAACCTGCAATCTTTCCGTAATGGTCAGCTGCGTGCAGTGGCCGCCGGCAGCCGCGGCAGTTATTCCAGTATTTCACGTGATTATGACGGCACTTACAGCGCCCAGCGCCAGGAGCTGGTGGAGTCTTTTGAGGGCTACGGCATTTTACAGGATGCGTTTGTGGCCGCAGTGACCCGCCCGATGTACCGCAGCTGGCTGACAATGGCAGTGGCGGAGGGGGGGATTGATGTACCGCCGGATGTTGATCCCGCTTCTTTAATGAATGCGGTTTACAGCGGCCCGGTGATGCCGTGGATTGACCCGCTGAAAGAGGCCAAAGCCTGGCAGGTGCTGCTGCGCGGCGGCGGGGCAACCGAAGGGGAATGGGTTCGGGCCAGAGGCTCCAGCCCTGCTGATACAAAACGCCGCCGTAAAGCGGAAATTGATGAAAACAGAAAGCTGGGGCTGGTGTTTGACACCGATCCGGCGAATGACAAAGGAGCGCCTGACGATGCCAAATCCCGGGACGATGACAAGTAACCCGAAAGCATCCGCACCGGTTAAAAGCTGGTTCCGCATGAAAGCCGCGGCGGATACTCAATCGGCGGACATTTATATCTATGACGAGATCGGCGGCTGGGGGATCTCGGCAAAGCAGTTTTCAAAAGAGCTGCTGGCGCTGGGGGATGTCAGTCAGATTAACCTGCATATTCACTCCCCGGGCGGTGAGGTGTTTGACGGGATCGCCATTTATAACCAGCTGAAAGGCCATGATGCAAAGATCACCGTCTATATCGACGGGCTGGCGGCTTCGATGGCCTCTGTTATTGCCATGGTCGGTGACACCGTGATTATGCCGGAAAACGCCATGATGATGATCCACAAACCGTGGGGAATTGCCTGGGGTGATGCGGATGAAATGCGGGATTACGCCGACCTGCTGGATAAGCTGGAAAATGTGCTGATCCCGGCGTATGTCGCCAAAACCGGCAAAACGGCGGAAGAGATTGCCGCCATGTTAGAAGAGGAAACCTGGATGAACGGCGACGAATGCCTGTCTCACGGGTTTGCTGATCAGCTTACTGACCCAGTACAGGCGATGGCCTGTATCACATCCAAACGTATCGAGGACTTTACTGCTATGCCACAGGCTATTAAAAACCAGGTATCACCGAAAAATACCGCTCAGACCACACCGGTTTCCGTGCCGAATCCGGCCCCGGTGACGCAGCCCGCCGCAACTGTGACTCAGCCTCAGCCGGTCGCGCAGCCGGATAATGCAGATGTACAGAATCAGATCCGTACTCAGGAACAAGCCCGTCTGAACGGCATTAAGGACTTGTTTGCAATGTTCGGCGGCAAACATAATGATCTGATGGTGGATTGCGTGACTGACACGCAGTGCTCACTGGAAGACGCCCGTGCGAAACTGCTGGAAAAACTGGGGGCTGAATCCACACCAAGCAACAAAAATAATGCTCATATCTATGCCGGGAACGGTAATTTCACCGGTAACGGCATCCGTGCATCGGTCATGACCCGTGCCGGGCACGAAGAAGCACAGCCGGATAACCCGTATAACAGCATGACACTGCGCGAACTGGCACGTATGTCGCTGACGGAGCGCGGTATTGGTATCAGCACCATGAACCCGATGCAGATGGTCGCTGCGGCATTCACACACAGCACTTCGGATTTCGGCAATATCCTGATGGATGTGGCTTATAAATCCCTGCTGCTGGGCTGGGAAGAGGCGGAAGAAACCTATGATAAGTGGACGAAGAAAGGTCAGCTCAGCGACTTTAAAACTGCTCACCGTGTCGGCCTCGGTGGTTTCCCGTCACTGCGTCAGGTGCGCGAAGGGGCGGAATATAAATACGTCACCACGGGTGACAAAGGGCAGACCATTGCGCTGGCAACGTACGGGGAACTGTTCAGTATCACCCGCCAGGCCATTATCAACGATGATATGAATGCCCTGACCGATATTCCGAACAAACTCGGCCGGGCAGCCAAAGCCACCATTGGTGACCTGGTGTATGCCGTGCTGACAGATAACGGGAAACTGAGTGACGGCAAAGCCCTGTTCAGTGCAGATCATAAAAATACGCTGTCCGGCGGCATGGATGTGGAGACCATCAGCAAAGGCCGCACGCTGATGCGCCAGCAGAAAGAGGGTGAACGTACGCTGAATATCCGTCCGGCCTTTATGCTGGTACCGGCGGCACTGGAAACACACGCACTTCAGGTTGTCGGTTCCGGCAGTGTGAAAGGGGCGGATGTGAATGCCAATATCATCAACCCGATCCGCAATATTGCGGAAATTATCACTGAGCCGCGTCTGGATGATAACAGTGAAAAAGACTGGTACATGGCCGCTTCTCAGGGCAGTGACACCATTGAAGTTGCCTACCTGAACGGTATCGATACCCCGTATATTGACCAGCAGGAAGGGTTCACCTCAGATGGTGTAACCACGAAAATCCGTATTGATGCCGGTGTGGCACCGCTGGATTATCGCGGAATGATCCAGGTGAAAGGCCAGTAATCCGGCTGAGAATCACATCATGAACGCCCGTGAGGGCTTTTTTTATACCTGAAATCCGGCACCTGCGGGTGCCGCGGAGACGATTATGGCTAAGAATTATCAGCAGCAGGGGATGACCATCGCGATTGTTAACAGCGGAACCAAACCCGTTACCAGCGGTTCACTGGTACAGGTTGGCTCACTGGCCGCGGTGGCAATTACAGACATTGCCGCCGGTGCAACCGGTGACGGATTTGCCGAAGGGGTTTTCCGGCTGCCTAAAAAAAACGGGCTGGTGCTTAAAGCGGGGGCTGCGGCTTCGGTTAAAGATGGCCAACTGGTGGATACCGGCGGCGTGGTGATCGGTGTTGCCTGGGAAGATGCGGCTGCCGGTGACACAGATGCGGCGGTGAAGATTAACGTCTTCCCGCCGGTGGCTCAGGGATAACGCTATGACCCCGTTTCAGCAGATGAAGTTCCGGATGGATGCACTGACAGCAGAGAAGATGGGCGAAATCATTTATCTGAATGATCAGCCTGTCTGTGCTGTTGAGTTTCATTTTCTTCCGGAAATGGGACCGGTCAGCGGTGACGGGGTCAGTTACGTGATTTTCACCCCGGGGGTCACACCGCGCCGGAAAGATCGGGTGGTTACAGGCAGCACTGAGTGCATCATCACCAGAGTGCAGCGCTATAACGGCAAACCGCATATTTTTATCGAGAGTGAATAATATGGATGGTCTGGAACAGGCAATTGCAAATATGAGATCACTGAGCTCATGGGCGGTGCCGATAGCATCCGTCCAGGCAGTTAACCGCGTGGCTGTACGGGCTGTAAGCCGCAGCGTGAAACGTGTTTCCGGTGAAACGCAGCTCAGGCAAAAGCTTATCCGTCAGCGGGTAAGACTCCGGCGCGCCAATACTGAGCAGTCAACCCCCCGGGCACGGCTGCTGGTTAACCGGGGTAATTTACCCGCAATAGCAATCGGTCCTGCGAAAGTGCAGCTGTCACGAAAGCGGCGGGATAAAAACGGCCGCGGCAGCGTGCTGAAAATCGGACGTTTTAAGTTTGAGGATGCGTTTATTCAGCAACTGGCAAACGGCCGGTGGCATGTTATGCAGCGCACCAGTAACTCACGTTATCCGATTGATGTGGTGAAAATCCCCCTGGTTACTCCGCTGACAAAAGCATTCACCGCAGAAACCGAGTCTCTTCTTCAGACGGATATGCCGAAAGAGATGATGTATGCACTGAAAAACCAGCTCCGGCTGTATATCAAAGGAAGGTTCTCATGAGAACGCATTCAGCTATCCGCAGAGCGGTCATTAATGCGCTGTCTGATCATGTCGGTGACATTGTCGTGCATGATGGTCGTCCTGTTTTTCTGGAAGAGGATGAGTTACCTGTGGTTGCGGTGTATCTCACTGATGCAGCGCCGACATCCGGGGTGTTGGATGATGATCAGTGGCAGGCCGTTCTGCATATTGAAGTTTTCCTGAAAGCGAGTAATCCGGACTCAAAACTGGACGAATGGATGGAAGACAAAATTTATCCCGCCATGCAGTCCGTACCGGCACTGGCCGGACTTATCGAAACAATGTCAGCGGCAGGCTACGACTATCAGCGCGATGATGAAATGTGCCTGTGGGGCTCAGCCGATCTGACATATCACCTGACGTATTCAATGTAAGGAAAAATTATGCCTTTACCTCCTAACCCGCTGGCTCCTGTCAAAGGCGCCGGCACAACGCTGTGGATTTATACCGGCGAAGACGACCCGACCAAAAATCCGCTGGCAGACGAAGGCTGGACGCGCCTGGCAAAAATCAAAGAGCTTCAGCCGGGTGAAATCAGCGCGGACAGTTACGACGATACCTATCTGGATGATGAGGATGCCGACTGGAAAGCAACCGCTCAGGGTGAAAAGTCAGCCGGTGAAGCCAATATCACACTGGCCTGGAAACCCGGCGAGCAGGGACAGAAAGACCTGGTCAGCTGGTTTGATACCGGTGATGTCCGTTATTACAAAATCCGCTACCCGAACGGCGCGGTTGATCTGTTCAAAGGATGGGTCAGCAGCCTGGGTAAATCGGTACCGGCAAAAGAGGTGATCACCCGTACCATCAAAATCACCAACTCCGGCCGCCCGGCACTGGCGGAAGAAATGAAACCGGCTGAAGGTGAAACCCGTTCAGCACCAAAAAGTAAAGAGACATCAGGAGAATAACGAATGAACTTTCTGCAACAGAAGGAATTTACGTATAACGGCGAATCACTGATGCTGAGCGAGTTGTCAGCCCTGCAACGTGTGGAATATTTCGATCACCTGGTGACACAGACTGAAAAAGAAGCCCCGGCAGAGGATGCGCAGAGCCTGAAACGCACTGCTGTTTATGTGCGTATGAATATCGAATCAAACGCGTTTCTGGTAGCACGCTCTCTGTTCAATGTGGGTAATACACCGGGCAAACAGGTTGATGAGATCCGTGCTGATATTCTCGGAACCTGGCCGCCGGTCGCACTGGAACAGGCGGCAAAACTGGTACTTGAACTCAGTGATATGCAGGTAAAAACCACAGACGGTGAAAGTGCTGAACCGGCCACAGACCCGGAACCGGCAGAAAAGTAATCGCCCGTGAGCGTCAGTTTATCCTGCGCCTCGCTCATGAATTTAAACGGGCGGACTGGCGCAGGATGCTGGCGGAGATGACGGCAACAGAGCTGGGTGACTGGTACACCTATTTCGGGGTAACGCCATTCACCCATCAGCTGATTGATCTGGAGTTCGCCGCACTCAGTAACACAGTGGTGTCGCTGGTGGGCGGCAGCAAAGACCTGTCGCTGAATGATTTTCTGTTACTGAAACACAGTGAAGAAACCGGTGAGACTGACGACTCACTGTTAATGACAGCAGGCGAGGGGATCGCCGGGGGAGTACGTTATGAGCCAGCAGATTGCGGATCTGGTGATCAACCTTAGTGCAGACAGCACATCTTTCACTGAGCAGGTTGGCCGTGTTGAACGTCAGTTGCAGCAGGCCGCGCAAAATACAGATGCGGCAGCAGAACGTATGCGCAGATATGCCGAAAGTCAGGCCGCGGCGATGAAGCGATCGGCTGATGCTCAGTCTGACGCGGTTAAGCAATCAGCAAAAGAACAAGGTGATGCGGTAACAAAATCCGTTGAATTGTTCCGGAGCGCGGCAGAGGCACTCAGTCAGTCAAAGGTATTCGACCCGACAAAATTTGCCTATCAGTGGCGGAAGACATTTCAGGATGCGGCCCGGATCCAGTCCGAGATGGTCAGAAGAATTAACGCTGCAGATGCTGCTGATGCGGCAGAAAAAAAGATCATTGAGCAACAGAACGCCCTGTACCGCAGTTTTATGAAACAGTCTGATGCTGTAAGAGAAACCAGTGCCGGTTACAGCAAATTGACTCAGATAAAAATAAAGCTGGATGAGGCCTATAAAGCCGGGAATCTGACGCAGAAAAACCACAGCGATATTCTCAGTGAACTTAATAATAAATATAACAATATAAAGAATGCCGAAGAGCAACAGTATCAGCAAAAAGCCCGGTTTATTCAGCGCCTGAAAGAACAGGTTGCCACACAGAACCTGTCACAAAAGGAAATGCTACGTTACCAGGCGGCGCAGCTGGGGGTGAGTTCGTCAGCGGATATCTATATCAATAAACTCCGTGACAGCAACAAAGAAACGGAGAAGTTTAAGAATAACAGTAAACTACTCAGTAATGGCCTTAACAGTCTCGCCAGTCAGTTCGGGATGTCCGGGTTACTGCGCGGCGGTATGTGGGGCGGGATTATATCCGGCATCGTGGGTGCAGGTAAGGCTGCATACGATGCGGAATCAGAGTTCACCAACTTCAATAAACAGCTGATCCTGACCGGTAATTATGCCAACAAAACCGCATCTCAGCTTAATGAAATGGCACGGACACTGTCCGGCGGCGGCATAACCCGCCATAAAATGGCAGAAACATTGTCAGAGGTAGTCGGCACAGGCCTGTTCCGGGATAACGAATTAACCCGCGTATCGAAAGCGGCTGCACAGATGAACTACATCACCGGCCAGTCAGTGGAAACCACGATCAGCCAGTTCAAACGCCTGCAGGACGAGCCGTTACAGGCCTCACTGGAACTGGAAAAGGCCAATCATCACCTGACCGCCGCACAGCTTGAGCAGATCCGCACACTGGAATTACAGGGTGATAAAACCGCTGCCGCCCGCCTGGCGGTGGATGCCTACGCCCAGGCCATTAACGACGGCGCAACGGATATCAGCAATAACCTGGGGTTTCTTGAGTCAGCCTGGGTCACCTTACGGGAGGCCGCCGGTAAGGCATGGGACACTATGCTCGGACTCGGAAGAAAACAGACACTTAATGAAGAAATCCGGGAAATTGAAGACGCACTCAAACGTATGTCTGACTCTCCGTGGTCAGTAAATAGCTCCGTCAACTCGGAACATTTGAAGAATAAACTCTCATCCCTGAATGAACAGAAATTTAAAGAAGACCTTGAGAAAGCAAGAGCCTTAGCAGATAAAAATAATGAGCAAATTGAAGTTAACCGGCTCAGGATTCGGCAGGAAAATTTCCTCAAAAATGCATCATGGGAAGAAAAGCAAAACGTTGAATTGGCTGAACTCGAAAAAAACAGATGGGCTCTGACAGATGAGGAATACAAGGGGGCAAGAAGAAGAATAATTCACCGAAACCGACCGCGTGATCAACCACGAACCAGAAAAGGTAAAGAGTTTCAGGTTGATGAAGGGACCAAGGCTGAAGAACAAGCAATTAAGGAACAGGTCGCCCTGGAATCAAGGCTCCGCGTCCTGAAGGAGCACAAATCTGTTACCGATGTAATCAGTGCTGAGCGTAAAAAATTGTGGGAAATGGAAGCGCAGATCAGTATTACCGAAGAGGCCAGAGGTAATCGTAAGTTAACCAAGCAGGAACAAGCACTGCTGGCAAATAAAGCAGCGGTACTGGCTCAGCATGAGAAACTGGCACTATTGGGTGATGAAGTTGTTGCTCAGGAACGCCTGAATAAGCTTCAGGAGCAGGCCGATAAATATGTTAAGCAACAGACTGAAAAGCAAAATGCAATCCGCGATACTATCGGCAAATCTTCGCGTGAAGCGCAGCAGGCTCTGGAGAGGTCACAAATTCTCTCTGCTCACCAGGATAATCCGCGGCTGAATGAAATGCTGGCGGCTCAGGCAGAAACGTATGCGGCGGAAGAGGAAAAACGCGCTAACTGGCTGGCCGGGGCACAGACTGCATGGGGTGATTACCGTGATGCAGCACTGGATTCAAATGCGCAGATCCAGAATGCCACCATGGCTGCACTGAACGGATTTTCAACTGAACTGACCTCTGTGCTGACAACCGGCAAAGCTAATTTCCGTGAGTTCACCACATCGATACTGAAAATGCTGACAGAAATTTTTGTTAAAAAGTCGATTGTCATGGGGCTGGATGCAATGGGATTTAATTTTACCCCAAACGCTAAAGGGGGCGTCTATAGCTCCCCATCACTGAGCGCGTACAGTGGTCAGGTAGTGCATACCCCGACAATGTTTGCCTTTGCAAAAGGTGCAGGTGTTATGGGGGAAGCGGGACCGGAAGGGATTTTTCCGCTGCGTCGCGGTTTGGACGGAAAACTGGGCGTGGTGGCTAAAATGGCTGGTGGAGGTGATGGCGTAGTTCAGCATTTTAATATCACCATCCAAAATGATGGTAGCAATGGCCAGATGGGGCCGCAGGCAACTCAGCAGATCCTGAAGCTGGTTGAACAAAAAACCAAACAGGTATTAGCATCAGAACGCCGTCCTGGCGGAGCAATGGGGTAACAATGGAAATATTCACCTGGAAAGTTAAACCCGGCATGAACATTGAGAGCGAACCCCGTGCTCGCTCTGTTCGTTTCGGTGATGGCTATGAGCAGCGCCGCCCTGACGGCTTCAATACTAATCTTGAAAAATACAGCGTTACATTATCACCAAAGAATGCTGAGGCTCAGGTTGTCAGGGCTTTTCTGGAAAAACATGCGGGCGTAACCGCATTTCTCTGGAAGCCCCCTCATCAAATGAACGCAATCAAGGTATTATGCCGTAAATGGTCATTTTCAGTGGGGGCGCTTAGAACCGATGTTACCGCTGAATTTGAAGAGGTTTTGGCATAAAACTGATTAACGCGGGGTTCACCATGAAAAAAAACATCGCATTTTTTACATTCCTTCTTGGCTTTTGCTTTTCATCATTAGCGGTAACAAATGGAAAAGAAATAACAGCACCTCTCGGACTGAAATGGGGGATGACTAAAAATGAGATTATTGAAAAAACTGGCGGTATAAAGGAAATAGGATTTAGAGATGGTATTAAGCAATTTTTGGTAAACAATAAAGATAATAAAGTTGATGGATTAGAGTTGTACAGTATTGGTATTGATAAAAAGTACGGGCTCACAAGTGTCGAAATGATGTTTTATATAGATAATGACAGTAACGGTAATAAGGCTGTTGAAAAATATAATATTTTGAAGAAAGTTTTAGTTTCAAAGTACGGTGAGCAATACTCAGATGAGTATCTGTGGCGTAATTATAATAAAGGCTCGATGTCATTTGCAGCATGTATTGATAATGAGCAATGTGGAAAATATTTTTCATCATTTGAAGATGATATAGGCGGCAATGCTGGATTGATGCTGACTACTGATTCATCTGGTGAAAACGCGAATGTATTCTTATTATATAAATCTCCTGCAATTAAAAAAATAAAAGAAGAAGTCAAAGCCAGTTCTGAAAGCGAAGTACAGAAAAAAGCGCAAGCATTATCTGATTCGCTATAGTACCAATGTGGTATATCCATAAATAACCCGCTCCGGCGGGTTTTTTTATACCTGAAATTCAGTTTTATCCACCTGTGCACCACATGCACACACGCTTTTAAACATCGAACCGATATTTAGGAATGAGCCTTTGAGGGGATCAGCTATAGCTGATGCTGCTTCGATGGGCTGATCTCCTATGTGGCAAAGGTTCATTACTAAGTAAGGTAAGCATCATGATTAAAATCATACCTATGAAGTATGACGAATCCCTGATCCCGTTTAATGGTGATTGCTGGGTAAATGCAACAGTGGCAGCCCGGTATTTTGGGAAGCTAACGAAAGACTGGCTGAGGATTACATCAACAAAAGAGTATATTTCAGAAGTAGGACAAGAGCTTGATATTGAAGCCTATAATTCTAAAGAGGAGATTTCTCCCCTTTTAGTTCGGGTGGAAAAAGGGCGTTATGGCGGCACCTGGATTCACCCGGAACTGGTCATTGAGTTTGCCCGCTGGTTATCACCAAAATTTGCCCGCGCTTGTGACCGGCATATAAAAAATATGCTGATGGCGCAGAATATGACACTGACGGAAGATCAGGTTATCGGCCTGCTGACATACAAAGACGCCACTGAGTGGGAAAAGCGTTTTCAGGAGCCTTACTATCGCGCACTGTCAAAAATGGCCGGTGTTCCTTATTTTGGTCATGTCGGCGGGTGTCCGTCACTCTTCGGGATGATCACGGCGAAGTGGGTATACGGCGTTGCATTGCCTGACTATGTATACGAATCGGTAAAAGAAAACCGATCAGCCGGTGAGAAAATTCATCAGTATCTCAAGGCAGATGCCTTACGGAAAGTTGAAGAACAAATGGTGGTGGTGACTAATATCGCCAACAGCTCAGCAGACTATAAGGATTTTGATGCCCGGTGTATGGCCGCATTTGATGTTAAAGGGCAGATGCAGCTGCTTTATCCGGTGACGGGAAATAATTCACAGATTACCCGGTTACAGTAGCGGGAGGCGCAATGCAGCACATCTCTCCGGAAATGCGGATTGCGGTTACTGAGCTGGCTTCCGACCCCGAAATTGAACTGTTTGAAATCGACCTTACTCATATCGGCGGTATCCGGTACCGGTTTTATAACGGCATGAATGGTCAGCGAAAGCCGCTTATCTGGCAAAAACAGGTTTATGATCCCTATCCTGTCAGTGGTGAGGGGTTCACCTACAGCGGAAAAGGCCCGTCAGGACGACCGACGATTACACTGTCCAACCTGTTCGGCCTGATCACCGGTATTGTCAGTCAGCTGGATGGGGCCGGTGGCGGTTATGTGATCCGCCGGGTGGTTAAATCCCGGTTCCTCGATGCAGATAACTTTGAGGGCGGAAATCCGGATGCTGATCCGTCACAGGAAATTATCAGCCGCTGGGTTATCGAACAGGTCACCAGTCTGAATAATAAAACAGCTTCCTTCATGCTGGCCGCACCCAGTGAGACAGACGGCGCAATGCTGCCGTGCCGGGTTATTTTGTCGGACGTGTGTCCGTGGGGGTACCGGTCTGCCGAATGTGGTTACGCGGGTCCGCCGGTCGCTGATGAATGGGGTAGACCAACCAGTGACCCGGCAAAGGACAAATGCGGCAAACGACTGCCGGACTGCAAACTCCGCAATAACCAGTCACGCATCGGGGCATTTGTCTCCACTTCCCGTCTCAGCAAATAGCACTTCAGAGGGTTTCCATGATTAAACACGCCATTCTGGCGCACGCTCAGGCGGATGCGCCCCGGGAATCGTGCGGCCTGATTATCCGTAATGAGCAGGGGGAGCTGTATCTGCCGTGCCGGAATCAGTCTCCGGATCCTGAACACCATTTTACTGTCGGGTTTGACGATTTTATCCGTGCCGGTGAGCAGGGCGAGGTTGTGGCTGTGGTTCACAGTCACCCGGGCGGCCAGCCGTATCTGAGCAGTGCGGACAGGACCATGCAGATAAACAGCGGACTGCCGTGGCTGCTGGTCTGTGACGAAAAAATCCACCGCTATGAACCGGTGCCGCCTCTGCTGGGCCGCCAGTTTGTGCACGGCGTGACCGACTGCTACAGCCTGTTCCGGGATGCGTATCACCTGACAGGCATCAACCTGCCGGATTTTGAACGGCATGATGACTGGTGGCGGCATGGTGAAGAACTCTACCTGGACAATATGGAGAACAACGGTTTTGTCAGGGTGAAAAAAGATATTCAGCCGGGGGATGTGATCCTGTTCTGTTACGCCAGTTCCCGGGCGAATCACGCCGCTGTTTATCTCGGCGCACAGACCATTCTCCACCACATACCCAATCAACTCAGTAAGCGCGAGGCATATAACCCACGATGGCAACGAATGACTCACTCGATCTGGCGTTACCGCCACTGGCAACCTTCCGGCTTTACGGGGATTTGCAACGATTTGGACGCCGCTTTGATCTGAGTGTCAGAACGGCGGCGGAAGGTATCCATGGGCTTCTGCTCCAGCTCCCGCAGCTACGGCAGCGTATCCGTGACGGCTGGTACCAGATACGGATCGCCGGCAGTGATGTTTCCCCGGATGAAATTCACCGGCGTTTTAATGATCCGCTTCCCCGGAATGCGGTCGTTCACATTGTCCCGCGTATCGAAGGGGCTAAGAACGGAGGTGTGTTTCAGTTTATCGCCGGCGCTGCTGTGCTGGCAATCGGATGGTGGAACCCCGGCGGCTGGGCTATCGGTGGTGCGCTGATGTCGGCCGGTGCGGCCATGATGCTGGGCGGTGTAGCACAGATGCTGACACCGGTAGCGAAACAGCCGGATATGTCACGGGGTGAGGAAGAGAAGGGTAATACCTATTTCAGTAACCTCGAAAATACCGTGGCACAGGGCGTGGCCGTACCTGTGGCCTACGGGCGGATTATGTGCGGGTCGCGGGTTATTTCACAGTCCATTGAGATTATGGATGACAGCGACGGCACCAATATTGATGCCGGTAAACACGGCGGGTAAGTGAGGTAACAGATGGGAAAGGGCGGCGGCGGGCAGCGTACACCGTATGAGGCACCGAATGATTTAAGTTCACGGCAGAAAATATCCCTGATTGACCTGATAAGTGAGGGTCCGATTGAGGGGCCGGAAGAAATTAACAATGTGGTGAATGATTTGTCCTGCGTGTATCTGGATGATACGCCTGTCATTGACGGATCCGGAAACAGTACAGTAAACGGACTGACGGCGCAGTGGCGCGCAGGAACACTGGAGCAGCCGGGACTATACGGCTTTACTTCATCAGCCAATGAGGAACCGGTTGGTATCGAGGTAAAATACAATGTCCCGGTCACCCGGACAATCACCTCACCGTATATCGACCGCCTGCGGCTGACGTTCGGGACACAGTCCCTGGTGGAATCCAAAGACAACGGCGACAGGGTGGCGACATCGGTGCAACTGGAAATTCAGATCCAGCGTGGCAGTGTCTGGTCAACGGAAAAAGTGGTCACCATCACCGGCAAGCGCAGCAACTCCCCTTACCTGATGGCGGTCATTCTGGATAACTTACCGCCGTCCCCGTTCAGTGTCCGGATGCGCCGGTTAACGCCGGACAGCACCACGGATAAAATTCAGAACAATACGGTCTGGTCGAGTTATTCAGAGCTTATTGATATTAACCAGACCTACCCCGGCTCCGCGGTCGCCGGACTGACATTTGAAAGTGAGCAGTTCGGTAATAAATTCCCGCGCCGTAACTATCTTATTAAGGGCCGTATTATCCGGGTACCGGCCAACTACAACCCGGATACACTGGTGTATTCCGGTATATGGGACGGCACCTTTAAACCTGCATGGTCGGATAACCCTGCGTGGGTGCTGTGGGATCTGCTGACACATCCGCGCTATGGCATGGGGCAGCGCCTGAAAATAGCCGAAGTGGATAAATTCGCGCTGTATATGATCGGGCAGTACTGCGATCAGGAGGTGGATGACGGTTTCGGCGGTAAAGAGCCGCGCGTCCGCTGTAATGCTTATATTACCGATCTGCGTAAAGCCTATGATGTGATCAGTGAGCTGTGTTCCTCAATGCGGATTATGCCGGTGTGGAACGGTCAGGTTCTGACGTTTGTGCAGGACCGCCCGTCTGATTCTGTATGGCCGTACACTAACGCTAACGTTGCTGACGGGGTGTTTGAATACAGTTTCAGTCCGTCAAAGGCGCGACATAACGTGGTCGAGGTTCGCTTCATTGATCCTGATAACGGCTGGAAAACCAGTGTGGAGCAGGTGTCTGATGATGTCTCTGTGGCACAGAACGGCCGGAATGTACTGCGTGTGGATGCTTTCGGCTGCACCAGTCGCGGGCAGGCTCACCGGCACGGATTGTGGATCCTGACGACAGAAAAACTCGAAACGCAGACGGTTGAATTCAGAATTGGTGCGGAAGGATTACGCCATACGCCCGGTGATATTTTCGAGATAGCGGATAACGACTGGGTGGATATGCAGATCGGCGGCCGCATTCTGTCTGCTGACCCGGAAAAGAAAACGCTGCTGCTTGACCGCAACATAGAAAAACCGGCCAAAGGTGATGCGCATGTTATTGTCACCGATGGTTCCGGCCTGCCGAAAACCATCAAAGTGACCGGCTATCCGGCTACGAATCAGATTACCCTCGATGTGATGCCGGAAGGTATACCACAACATTCTGTCTGGACGCTCTCCCTGCCGTCACTGCGCCGCCGGTTATTCCGGGCGGTGTCACTGGCGGATAACAGTGACGGAACCTTTATTGTTACTGCGGTTCAGCATGCGCCGGAAAAAGAAGCCATTGTGGATAAGGGGGCGGTATTTGAACCGAAGCCGGATACACCTCTTGGTGGTTTTATTCCTCCGGTTGAAAATCTTACTGTGGAAATAAGCAGTGATAATGAGGCATGGCAGGCAGCTGCATCATGGAACTCACCCTATGCCCTGCGCGGTGTTGAATATCTGCTGAAGCTGACCATCGGCGACCGTGTTGCCGGAACGGCGGTAACGAAAGAATCGTTTTACCGGTTCAGTGGTATGCCGCAGGGTAATTATGTGCTGACAGTCACCCCGCAGAATGACAGAGGGCAGAAAGGGGAACCGGCCAGCACATCATTTTCCGTCAATCCGCCGCTGCCACCGTCTTATATTGAAGTTGAACCCGGCTATTTCAGTCTCGGTATTGTTCCGCGTTCCGGCGGACAGAACAGCCTGCGGGCGCAATATGAGTTTTGGTTTTCAGATAAACAGGTAGCCGATATCCGCGATATTGAATCTGTGGCCGCTTATCTGGGTAACGGCACTATGTGGATTGTGCAGGGACGTAATATGAAAGCAGGTCACCGCTATTATGTGTATGTCCGCAGCGTAAACGTGGTCGGAAAATCGATATTTGTTGAGGCCAGTGGTATTCCGGAAAGTAATGCCGATGAAATCCTCGACGCTGTGCAAAAAGAGCTCGAAGACTCAGCCATCATCAAAGACCTGCAGTCGCAGGCTGACGATAATTTCGAGGCCATCATCAACAACGCCAACAACGCCTACGGCCAGTGGGGCTACTGGCAGCGCGAAAACGGCGCGATGAAAGCAGAAATTATCGAAGTACGCAACTACACGGTCACGAAAACAACGGCACTTGCGGAGAAACTGGATGCAGTTAAGGTAACTGCAGACGACAGTTTCGCCATGGCACAAAATTCCATCCGCGCACAGTGGGATATGGCATCAGGTCAGGCATCGGTGGTCCACGATATGAAAGTCCGGATCCATTACAACGGTGAGGACTAT
Source organism: Morganella sp. HMSC11D09 (assembly GCF_001807955.1). Taxonomy (NCBI): domain Bacteria; kingdom Pseudomonadati; phylum Pseudomonadota; class Gammaproteobacteria; order Enterobacterales; family Morganellaceae; genus Morganella; species Morganella sp. HMSC11D09. The sequence continues at coordinate 92,969 of NZ_KV791702.1, read as the reverse complement.
TCCGCCGGCATGGTTATCGGGGCCGAGCTGAAAGGCGGGGAGGTGAACACGCTTATCGGCTTTAACGCTCAGAAGTTCGCATTTTATAACCCATCCAGTAAGTCGATGGATCTGTTTATGTACATGGAGGGCGGGCAGATCTTCATGCGCGAGGCATTTATCAACCAGGCCTGGCTCAATGAAGTTGTCGTTACTGACAAAATGCAGTCGGAGAACTATGTGCCGGGCAAATCCGGCTTCCTGATTGATGCGAAGGGCGGAAATGCTGAGTTTAACAGTGCGACATTTCGCGGAAATCTTGATATCCGCAGTGCGGCATCAGGCGGGAGGATGGAAATTAATAACACTAGGATAGATGTTTTCGATGACAGCAATGTATTACGAGTCAGGATCGGGAGGTTGTCTTGAGTCGATACGGTATATATGTTCAGCCTGAAACTGGGTCAAAACCTTTTTATCTGGACGATGAACAATGTCAGCCACTGGCAAAACTGGGGCAGTTT
>NZ_KV791702.1:91638-92446 GCF_001807955.1 Morganella sp. HMSC11D09 | reverse complement strand
CGCAAAATTAAACAGAGTGGAGCCGGAAGGGGTCTGGGAATACATCCGTGACCGCAAAGCATGGCGTGCTGTGGTTCCCGGTATGTCAGACTACAATTGCTTTATTGTGGTTAAAAAGGGGGCTCACGCCGCCGGGACTTACGGCCTGACCGGAGTTATTCAGTTGTGGACAGATAAATTATGGCTGGAAGCCCCCTACATATACGTCTATGCGGAATGCGGGGATTACTCTGCCTGGGGGGATGATCCCTACGGTAAATTTTTTGTGTACGATGTGTATGGCACCCCAAAACCTAAATCAGCTGCGGGCAAGTATGGCATTCAGCTCCGTGGCATGAATGGTGTCACAACGCTGACAGATTTCTCTAAGCTGGGTTACTGCGTGTGGGCCGGTACGGTTTACAGCGATGGTAAAAAGGGAAGCGGCGCTAAAATACCCGGATACGACATCAGCAACGAAAGTCGCTACACAATCTATGTCAGGCCAAAATCTCAGGCATGCACGATGCTGAGGCGCGGTAATTCAATATGGACAGATGTACCTGCCTATCTGAATGTACTGTTGTTCGATCACAATCCTGATTTATCCGTGTTGCCAAAATACGGGATTCAAATCTGTAACCAGAATGGAAAGACAACCTATACCAGCAAATATTGCCCGTTGATGGGAGGGCAGTTGTTATCTGCAATGTCTGGTAATTCCAAATACAAGACTCCCTATTTTAATCTGGCAAACTACGGCACATTCGTCTCCTCCATCAATAATAAATACTACGATCTGGCAGCACTTGGCCTGTATGTCAGCGGT
>NZ_KV791702.1:90115-91618 GCF_001807955.1 Morganella sp. HMSC11D09 | reverse complement strand
GACAAATAACGGTAATGTGCAGGGGATTTATAACACCCACTGTATCGACGGTGATTTATATTTATAACCGACGTATAGCTCAATCAAAATAACCGCTCCGGCGGTTTTTTTTCGTCTGAAATTTAAGGAAACCCCATGATTTACACCGACGGCACCATAGCTATTAAAGCCGGTTCACCGATTGTGACCGGCGCCGGTACACAGTGGAAAAAGAACATTCACGGTGTGGCACCCGGCCAGCTTATCAGCATCGAGAACGGTACTGCACCTGTCAGCATGATGATCCGCGCGGTAAACAGTGATACAGAACTGGTGTTGTCATTCAATGCCCCGGTAACACTCAGCGGCGCAAAATACTCCATCGCCACCACGGTACCGGACACCATTTCAGATGCGGCCCGTACCATGTCAGCGAACCAGGGCTATATCGTTTACTTTCTCCAGGCAATGCAGCAGTGGATGACAGACACCGGACAGGTGGAAATTGAGTTGCCGAACGGGCAGAAGGTGACGCTGGACAGCATTAAAGCCCTGAATGATGCTATCAGCAAAATACCGAAAGTGGTTCAGGGTACCGGTGATTCAAAAACGGATGTTATCAGCCAGGACGGAACGGTTAAAGCAATCAACGCAGCAAAACCAGGTGACGCCACAACTGCAACAAAAGGGATTGTGCAACTGACCGGAACCGTCGGGGAATCGATGGTTAATGTCATGCACCAGAAGGCGGTCAAAGACTGGATTGCTTACTATTTGTTTGGGCAAACTGATAACTCTGTCGTTAATGGTTTGTATGCACCGGATAAAAAATCATGGATCGGCATAAAGAATGGCGGGATATTTTACTGCAACACAACAGATACTCAGTTATTCAGTTTTCAGGACGGAAGATTAAAACTCTATAACACAATGGACTGTGTATCACGCGCAGAAATTGCATCGCCGAATAATAATTTCAAAGCGGGACTCTATGCTTATGATGACGGGCGTCTGTTACTCAGTGCGTTAAGAACGGGGGATGGAGGCTGGTCTAACATCACAATCCCTAAAAATGGCGGCGAAATGATGTCAACAGGCAACTACTATGTTGACGGTAGCGGTTATGTCAAAAAATCATCCCCGATTATCCAAATCCGCCCTGACGGTAATTACGAAACCAACGACGAATCCGCCGGTGCCGAAGTCCGCCGCACCGGCACCGGCCAGTATCATATTACCGGCATTCTTGGTTATAACTCAGATGGTGCATGGGGCGTAAACGGTGGTATCTCAGTACCGAAAGACAATAACGGCCTAGAGCTGGTTTACGTTGCTGACCGCGTGCTGGAAGACGGTAGTATCATCATCGAAACCTGTCACCGTCAGCATGCGCACTTACCGGAGCGTTTCCAGAACTGGCGGCTGAAAGAGATCACCCCGGAAGGTGAGCGTATTTTCTACCAGGACGGCGAACCGTGTGACCTGCCGGAATCTACCCGCCTCGATGTGCGTGTGGAAATGCCG
>NZ_KV791702.1:8919-90095 GCF_001807955.1 Morganella sp. HMSC11D09 | reverse complement strand
ACAGCGTGAACTGGCTGAACAGATGGAACGCGAGCAGGCAGAACGCGAAGCGCAGGAAGCGGCAGAGCAGGCCGGAAGCACAGAGGAATAAAACAAAGCCGCGCTGGTGGATGTCCGGCGCGGCTGTTACCTACTTATCAAAATATTCTACATCATCAGAAGCGTCTGCAGTTTCCGGCACCCAGCTGCCATCCTCAAAAATCTCCTGCAGTATCTCTTTTATTTTTTTATTATCCTTATCGTTTTTCCCGCCGGTTACTGACATCGCCGCATTGGTTCCCCACGCAATACGGACGTTCATATCCGGATACTGAGCCCGTAGCTTTCGGTCAATTTCCTTTTCCAACGCCTCAAATGTGCCTGGTGGTATCATCTCTTTTTGGTTGCTGCTGAAAATAACTTCAATACGGAGCATGCGATTACCTCTCAATTAACTGGTTATATATACAGTATAAATTAACGGGGCAGAATAATGCTGTCAAGACTGACTTTGATCTTTGGGGCACCAGTGGGGCAAAGAGTTGTCGCAAGTGCGCACGAATGTGCGGGTGTGTGATTTTAAACAATCTGCTTACTTGTTGATTTATATAGAGTGTGCGTAACTGTGCTAGCTGTTTAAAACATGGCTCAACATCGAATAAACGTATTGAGTGAATGCAGGATTTTTGTCGGTGGTTTTACCATAGTTTTACCATTATTTTACCATCGGCATTTTGACAGGCACAAAAAAACCAACCATAACGGGTTGGTTTTCTTATATAAATGCTGGTCGGCATGACAGGATTTGAACCTGCGACCCCCGACACCCCATGACGGTGCGCTACCAGGCTGCGCTACATGCCGAATGTTATCTATACTACTGTTTTGTTTGGTTAAAGCAAGACGCTACTGTATCAGTTGCGCTTTTTTTATCCCGGGCTCAGTGGGTATCGATAAAGCGTTTCTGCTCTGTCAGAACCTGGAGTAATTCCGCCATATCCGGCTTGGCGTTGCGGATCTTCTCATTATTCTCATCAAAGCGCTGGTATTTACCCTGAGCGGTCAGCAGTGATGCGGAATCCGGCTTGATAATGACCAGATTGCTGTTATCGCCGGTGAATATCCGAGGTTTACGCCGCGTGGTAGTGAACAGATCATCACCCTGAGTGTATTCTCCCGGCGGATTGCTGACGTGCAGCAGTCTCTGCATCAGGGTAGCCATAATATCCGGATGTGCGGTCAGTTTGCTGATGGTTTGTGCCGGGGTATCCGGCCAGTGAATAATCAACGGCACGCGTAACTGGTCGCGGTTAAATTTGCCGTCGGTGACCCAGTTATCCTGTAATTTGGTCATGCTGTGACCAGCACCGGCGGTGATGACAATCACTGTTTTATCCCACTCACCGCGCGCACGGATATCCTGAATCAGTGTGCCCAGCGTGTTATCAATATCTGTCATATCCGGGGCGGAATGACCATCCGGTAATGGTGTGCTGAGGTTAATTAGTGCAAACCACGGCTGATCTTTGCGGGTCTGTTTCAGCCAGAGTGACCAGCGATCTGCCACATCCGCAGAGGCGGTAGCTGTTCTGTTATTGTCCTGTCCGTCACGCAGCGGCGGCAGGCTGTAATCCGCCAGCAGGGCATAGCGGAAGAGCGGGGAGGCAAAGTGTTCTGTGGAGAAGAACCCTGACTGATAATTCTGTGCACTCAGCGCCGTCATCAGTGCGGACGGAATGCGTCCGTTGAGAATACCGTCATAATAGGTACCTGAGATGCCGTAATAGAGCCCGAACTGTGCCCGTTCCGGATTAATTTCACTGCTGTAGTGCTGTGTGAATTGCGTGCTTTCCTCTGCAAACCGGTTCAGGTTCGGCATTGCCTTATCAATATCTTCCCGGCTCAGTGAGGTGAGGGTGATAAGCAGCAAATTGTAGCCGCTGCCATTGTCTGCATAGGTCAGTTTGTTGATCGGGTACTCAACACCCTGGGCGGTCGGGTCGCCGTGCAGAAGCAGTTGCTGCTCATAACTGGTGCTGTCGAGCAGGCCGTGACGCTCCAGGAATTTGCGGGCGGTCATCGGGTAAGAGACCGGCAGGTTATAGCGCTGCATCGTCACCGGGCGGTAGAAATTGGCATCCGCCCAGATATACATAATATGAGAGGTAATAAAGGCGGTGATAAATACCACCGCAACAGGTTTACCGAATTTTTGCCGGTTCAGGCTGCGCAGTTTTTGCCAGCTCCAGGTGCCGAACAGCATTTCGATCAGGAAGATAACCGGGATCGCAATAAAGATAAACTGCCAGCGCCGCGCCATTTCCCCCTGTTCAGGGTTCACGACTAAATCCCACACCACCGGATTTAAATGCAGGCGGAACTGTTCATAGATGCCGATATCAAACAGCAGCAGTGTCAGCCCGGCCGTACCGAGGGCAGCGGATAAAAAGCGCAGAAGCCGTTGTGACATCACCACAAAGGTGAGCGGGAACACAATCAGCAGATAGAGGGCGAATGCCAGGAAACTGAAATGTCCCAGCCAGCTGGTGATGGCGTAAATGCGGCCAATCAGCGTGTCCGGCCAGTCAGAAATAAACAGGTAACGGCTGCTGAGTGCAAGACTCAGCAGGATATTAAACAGGGTGAACCAGTGTCCCCAGCTAATCATCTGGGAAACTTTGTCACCGTATTTCGGACGATCCGTTACCATAGAATTTCGTCGTCAGCCGGAATGCGGTCAGTGCGCTTTATCTTCACTGACGGAAGATTGCAGGGCGCGGGCGAAGGATTCAGCAATATGAGCGCGTTGTGACGGCGCTACACTGGTATTGATGAGATTGGTCACCATATTTCCTAACACCATAAGAGAAAGGTCGGTCGGTGTCCGGTTTTTTTCCAGCACACTGACCAGCTCAGCCAGTAACTTTTCAACGTGTTCATCACTGTAGCGGGATGATTGCGGCATAAACGTAGATATCCTGATTGTACAAAGCTCTATATCATAACTGATGAGCGGCCGTATTTCTGCTTTTTGCGGAAAATTATTTCAATTATGGATCCGGTTACGCAGGGAATACGCCATTTTCAGTATGCACGCCGCTGATTATCCTGTCTTGTCACATTCTCCTGTGATTGTGACTTGCGCACAGATTACAACGGTGTTTGAATACGCGCAAACGAGGCCGAAGGAGTAAAAGATGAGTCTGGATATCATTCAGATTGCGTTGCATCAATTGATTAAACGCGACGAACAGACACTGGAAGTAGTGCTGCGGGACACACCACTGGAAAAAACCGCCATTGTTGAGGAAATGATGGCTGAACTGCACCGGGTCTACAGCGCGAAAAGCAAAGCGTACGGTGTGTTTAATGAAGAGAGTGAACTGTCAGAAGCACTGCGTCTGCAGCGGCAGGGCGAGGAAGAGTTTCACGCCTTCACCCGTGCGGCAACCGTCCGCCTGAAGGATGAGCTGGCAAAATACCCGTTTGCCCAGGGCGGCGTGGTGTTATTTGCCCATTACCGCTATCTGGCGGTGGAGTATCTGCTGGTGGCGGTACTCGACAGCTGCCAGAGCATGCTGGTCAACGAGAGCCTGGAGCTTAACAGCACCCATTATCTGGATATTCCGCATGCGGATATTATCGCCCGTATTGACCTGACCGAATGGGAAACCAATCCGGAATCCAGCCGTTACCTGACCTTCCTCAAAGGCCGTGTCGGTCGCAAAGTCTCCGATTTCTTTATGGATTTCCTCGGTGCCGCTGAAGGCTTTAATGCCAAAATCCAGAACAAAGGCCTGTTACAGGCACTGGACGATTACTGCGAGGAGGCTCAGGCGGACAAACAGGAGCGCCAGTCTTACCGCAAACAGGTGTTTGATTACTGCACAGAGCAATTACAGAGCGGTGAAGAGATTCAGCTGACAGAGCTGTCTGCGGAACTGCCGCCGCTGGGTGAGCAGAGCTTTGCGCAGTTTACTCAGGAAAAAGAGTACGGACTGGAGGATTCTTTCCCGGCGGACCGCAGCACATTACGTCAGCTGACAAAATTTGCCGGCAGCGGCGGCGGGTTGACCATTAATTTTGATGCGATGTTACTGGGGGAGCGGATTTTCTGGGATGCGGCCACGGATACCCTGACGATAAAAGGGACACCGCCGAATCTGCGGGATCAGTTACAGCGCCGTGGTAATAAAGGATAGTGAGAGCAGAAATAAATAACGCCGCAAAAGCGGCGTTATTTACTCGGCGTCCCGATTAAAGCTCGATAGGTGGCGTAATTAAGCGCGCAGGAAATCGATGTGTGTCAGTTTTGGCTTGAACGGATGACGCTGTACAGCCTGTACTTTCACTTTGGTTTCTTTACCATCGATAACCAGGTTCAGAACTTCGTAAAATTCTGGTTTAGCTTCCTGGTTGATCAGGACGTCGTGGTCCAGTTCGATGGAAACAGGTTCCTGGTTGCCACCATAAACGATAGCAGGGAACTTGTTTGCGCGACGCAGGCGGCGGCTCGCACCCTTACCCTGCTCTTTACGTAATTCAGCATTGATAGTTAACATAACTTTTCTCTTTAACAAGAGTAAAAAAAATCTTTGCTACAGGCGACCCAGCAGCAAAGTCGGTATTTGGCTTCAGCAGGGTTACCCGTGGTGAAGCGGCGTGCATTTTACCGAAAATGCGGACAAACGGCAAACGAAACCCGGTATAAAACCAAAAAAGCAGCACTCAGGGTTATGCCAGACTGTCAGATTTGCGGAATCGCCCCTGATAATCAAAGATTTTTTCGCGGATTTGCCAGTAGTTCTCTTTTTTGCGTGAGACAACAAAATCCGGGTAACGAAGCAGTACCTGCTGACGGATCACGGATTCTGCATCCTGCCACTGAAAGGGCACACCGGGTGCGCGCAGATGCTGTGCCAGAAACTGTTTTTCAAAGACAAAACGCTGTGCCGGGGTGGTCAGGCGGAAACGTTCGCTGACAGTGGTGCCGTCTTCATCGTAATAGTTTATGGTCAGCCATTCACCGCGGTTATCCTGTCCGGCAGAAAGCGCCATACCGCCGCAGCGCAGCACCAGGGCATCTTTCAGGCGCAGTGCGGCTTTCAGCATGTCGTCCGGGTCACTGAGGATTTCATCACAGTGGCAGCAGCGCCGTGCGGCAATATCATTTTCCCCGTTACAGGACGGGCAGAGTTTAAAGCGGAAACGGAAATCGCACTGATGACGGGCGGATTCATCATCCGCATCAATAATTCCCTGACAGCGGCGGCCATAGTGCTCGATGATATGCCCGTCGTCGGTACATAATCCCCAGAACAGATTAGCAAAGCCGCACAACGGGCAGAATACCTGCACCGGCTGGCTTTTGCTGTTCGGTTTGTGATTGCCGACTTCCGGCATATAAAGGTCATGCGGGTTTCCGGCGTAATCGAGGATCAGACACTCCGTTTTTCCGGGAGACAGGCGCAGCCCGCGGCCGGCGATTTGCTGGTAGAGGCTGACTGACTCTGTCGGGCGCAGAATGGCAATCACATCCACATGCGGGGCATCAAACCCGGTGGTGAGCACGGAAACGTTGACCAGATAATGCAGCTCCCGCGCTTTGAAATTCCGGATTATCGTTTCCCGCTCCGCTGACGGGGTATCCGCACTGACCAGTGCCGCTTCGCCCGGCGGCAGCAGTGATACAATTTCAGCCGCATGTTCCACAGTGGCGGCAAATATCATGCAGCCCTGACGGGGGGCGGCATACTCAATAATCTGGCGGACAATACGCGGTGTGATCCGCTTTTGTTTTTTCACTTCCCGCGCCAGCACCTGCGTGTCAAACATCCCGGCGGCGCTGACCGGTACCTGTGAGAAATCATATTGCAGCACCGGAATATCCAGCCGCTGCGGCGGCACCAGATACTGATGGCTGACCATATAACGCAGCGGCAGTTCATAGATACAATCGCGGAAGAAGCATGCATGATCGCCGCGGATCATGCCATGATAGTGATACTGATAGATCCAGCCGCTGCCCAGCCGGTACGGCGTGGCTGTCAGGCCGAGAATGCGCAGGGCCGGGTTATTTTTCTGCAGATGCTGTATCACCTGCTGATACTGACTGTCTTCGCTGAGGCTGATACGATGGCACTCATCAATAATCAGCAGGGAAAATTTGCCGTCAAAGTCCGCCGTATTACGGGCGACAGATTGCACGCTGCCGAAAATGACTTTTTGTGAGGACTCTTTTTGCGATAATCCGGCTGAATAGATGCCGGCTTCCAGGCCGTAAGCCTGATATTTACTGTGGTTCTGCTCCACCAGCTCTTTGACATGCGCCAGCACCAGCACACGGCCGTGTGCCAGCCGCGCCAGTTCGGCGATCACCAGGCTTTTTCCCGCTCCGGTGGGCAGAACAATCACCGCAGGCGTGGTGTGTTTGCGGAAATAGAGCAGGGTGGCATCAACAGCCTCCTGCTGATAAGGGCGCAGGGTAAACGTCACAGAAACTCCGGCGGAACAGACAAAATCAGGGCGTCAGCATATCACACTTTGGGCGCGACAATTGACTGCATGACGGCGGATAAACAGCGGAAGCGCCGTCAGAAAGGCGCTGTGATGTTGACGGTTTGTTGTTATAATGATTACTGTGGTTATTATCAAACAAAATTCTTTCATTTTATCTGCTTATCAGCCGGCAGTATGCTGCGGGCACGTCAGGTTTAAGAGACATTCATGCGATTAGATAAATTTCTTGCCCATCAGATGGGTATCAGCCGGAACCTTGTGGCCAGAGAGCTGCGTGCGGGGATGGTGACTGTGGATGGTGAGGTCGTGAAAAACGGCGCACTGAAAGTCAGCGCGGAGAACGAAGTGGCGTATGACGGCAATGTGATGACACACGTCACCGGGCCGCGCTACTTTATGCTGAATAAACCGCAGGGCTATGTCTGCTCAACGGATGATCCGGTTAACCCGACTATTCTTTATTTTATCGATGAGCCGGTTGCCCATAAACTGCATGCCGCCGGACGGCTGGATATTGATACCACCGGGCTTGTGCTGATGACTGACGACGGGCAGTGGTCGCACCGCATCACCTCACCGAAACATCATTGCGAGAAAACCTACCGCGTCACCCTGGCGGAGCCGGTGGCGGACACTACCGCAGCGCTGTTTGAGCAGGGTGTGTTACTTAACGGCGAACAGCACCCGACCAAACCGGCAAAACTCGAGATTATCACCCCGCAGGATGTGCGGCTGACGATTTCCGAAGGGCGCTATCACCAGGTCAAACGTATGTTTGCCGCTGCCGGTAACCATGTGGACGAACTGCACCGCGAGCGTATCGGCGGCATTGTGCTGGATGACAGCCTGGCGCCGGGGGAATACCGCCCGCTGACTGATGAGGAAATTCAGTCGGTTCTCTGAACACCTTTTTTACTGAATCCAATACGGAGTAACAGGCGTGCAAGTGCAACGTTCGGCCTATTTCGGCCTGATTTTTATCCTGGGGCTGTTATCGATGCTGATGCCTCTGGCTATCGATATGTATCTGCCAAGCATGCCGACCATCGCCCGTGACTTTGGTGTCACTGAGGGCGATGTCCAGATGACACTCAACAGTTACCTGATCGGTTTCGCCGCCGGGCAACTGGTATACGGTCCGATGGCGGATGCGCTCGGCCGCAAGCCGGTGATCCTCGGGGGAACACTGATTTTCGCCCTGGCCTCCGCCGGGTGTGCGATGTCTCAGGATATCGGTACCTTTATCGGGATGCGCGGGCTGCACGGCTTTGCAGCGGCTGCGGCAAGTGTGGTGATCAACGCCCTGATGCGCGATATGTTCACCAAAGATGAATTCTCCCGCAGTATGTCGTTTGTGGTGCTGGTAATGACAGTGGCACCGCTGCTGGCACCGATCATGGGCGGTATGATGATGCTCTGGTTCAGCTGGCACGCGATTTTCTGGACCATCATGATTGCCGCGCTGATCGCTGCACTGCTGGTGCTGTTCTTTATCCGCGAAACCCTGCCGAAAGAGCGGCGTCAGCCGTTCCGGCTGCGGATCATGCTCGGCCAGTTTGTTACACTGTTCCGCCAGAAGCGGGTACTGTGTTATATGGTGGCATCCGGCTTTTCATTTGCCGGGATGTTTTCGTTTTTATCGGCCGGGTCATTCGTTTACATTCAGCTTTACGGGCTGACGGAGCTGGAATTCGGTTACTGCTTCGCGCTGAATATTGTTTTCCTGTTTATTATGACCACCATTAACAGCCGTTATGTCCGCCGTTTCGGTGCACTGAATATGCTGCGCACCGGGCTGGTGGTGCAGTTGCTGGCCGGATGCTGGCTGGTACTGGCCGCATCCGCCGATCTCGGCTTTGTGGCTCTGATGATAGGTGTGGCCTGCTATGTGGGGAATATTGCCATGATCACATCAAATGCCATGGCGGTGATTCTGGATGATTATCCGCATATGGCCGGTACCGCCTCATCACTGGCCGGTGTGCTGCGGTTTGGTATCGGTGCGGGTGTCGGTGCGGTGGTGGCTTCATTTGACATGACAACGGTTTGGCCGATGGTCGGCGCGATGGCGCTATGTATTCTGATTGCCGCCTCTCTGGTGCTGTACGCACGGCGTTTTGCCTGATTTCCTTTCCCTGTTGCCGGTCCGGGTGTCTCCGGGCCGGTCATTTCCCGAATATCAGTAATAGTCGAATGATTACTCCGGATAACTACTCAGTCGTCATTTGGTTGATCTGAGTCATGAAAAGTTACACTAATGTGAATTCTGTTTCACGGCAGAAAGTAACGTATAATATCGTACGCCTTTCTCTTAATTATATAATTAACTGATATTTCATCGTATTTACGGGTATGCGGGTCATTACAGCGCGGAATTATATCCTTCTTCATTCAATTTAAGCTATATGATATAAAATAAATCAGTTGAGAAAATTAACAAAACAGTATACAAATAGAGGTAATTGGATTGATGATGTTAACATCCGGCGAAAGAGCACAATGTGTTTTATTACCGGATCGGGAGTAAATCACCGGCGTTTCATCATCCGTGAACACAGAATGTTCGTTAATTCCGAAGGATTGGGTCGGAAAATTTATTTCAGATGATTCACCGGCACAGTAAGACAGGATAATAGTGTGAATAGTAATGCGCTTTCAGTTGTTTCCCGCCTGCCACAGCATTACCGGCTTGCCGGTAATGATGACGGCCGCCGGTTAGAGGCGTTACCGGAATCTTTGCAGAGCAGGGAAGACAGCCTGACCGGTTTAAAATTACTGAGTCACGGCCACCATTCAACATACGATGCACTGTGCGCCATCCGGTCGCACCTGGAAGGATTACAGATTGATAGTCTGATCCTGACCTGGGAAGGGGAGCCGTGCCTGTTTTTACACAGTGATGATGAAAGTACCGCACTGTGTGCCCTGAAAACCGCAGGGGCGGCAATTGCGGAGAATATTTCTGCCCGTTACCCGTTCTGACAGGTAACACTGCCGTTCTGTGTGACGGATTCTGATAAAATGCAGACATAAAAAAAGCTTCCTGAAAAGGAAGCTTTTTCTTGTTAAATAATACACTGCAAGGGAGTGAATGTATTATTTAATTAAACGGCGTCCGTCGTAATAACGGTTGTTCCAGTATTTATCCGTCATGTTTGAGACGATAACACCGTTTGAAGTGGATGCATGGACAAATTTGTCATTGCCGACATAAATACCGACATGGCGCTGACGTTTTCCGGTTTTAAATAACACCAGGTCGCCGGCCTGTAATTTAGCGCGTTTTACGCTGGTGCCGACAGACTGCTGCTCTGCGGTTGAACGCGGCAGTTCCATACCGAACTGGTCAAGGAAAGTCTGACGGACAAATGCGGAGCAATCAATACCGGAGCGGGTGGTGCCGCCGAGGCGGTAAGCAACGCCTTTCCAGCTGGCATACTGAGACATCAGTTTGGATTTAACATCAACATTATTAACTAACTGTTCGAATTCATCCTGAGACGCTTGCAAGATAAAGCTGTTTGTACGGGTTTCAGATTGAACTTGACGGGCTGAATTTGGAGATGTACTGCATGCTGACAATGTCGCCGCGATAATCAATGCCGGAACAATCCGGGTGATATATCTCAGAATTGGTTGAGATGTGACCATGTGTGAGTTTTCCCTTGCAGTCCTTATGTGACAAACGTCACTTTAAAAAACAAAACATATCAACACTAATTAAATCTGTGTATGTGCACAATATGTTTATTCTAAAAACGTGCGGAACGGCACGTTTAATATCCATGAACAATTACTGAGGAAAAATTAATCAGTCATCCGTAAAGGCGTAATTATCGGTGAAATTAATCAATTCCTAATAATCGGACGGATTGATACTACATAAAGGTGCCGGAAATGGCGAGGGAAAAAACCTGTTATTTACAAAACCTTAAATTTGTCAGCGAAACAATCAGGATGTGATGTCAAATATGTTTAACTAATGTGAAATTTTCTTTGTAATATCGGATAAACGGGGCATATGGCGTACCAGAAAATTTACACACTGATCACTCAGCGGTGTCAGTAAAATCCAGGGAACCGTGATCAGTGCCAGTGACAGCGAACCGGCCATAATATCGCTGAACCAGTGTGCACCGGCCATTATCCGCGGTAAAGAAAATATAATTGTCAGCAAAACTGCTGCCGCAAAATAACGGAATCCGGCATAATGCCAGACAAAGGCGGCAAAAATGATCAGCATCAGCCCGTGGTCGCCCGGAAAACTGCTTTTTGAGGCATCTTTTGTAAAGATCCCGGTGATATCGCTGACACGGTGAACAGCGTCCAGTTCCAGTGTCGGGCTGAGGCGGTTAAAAGGAATTGCCTGTCCGGCCTGATTAATCAGTACCGCACTTATTACCATCCCCACCCCTGCCATTACCAGACGGCGTTTACCGTCGCTGTCCTGTTTGCGGAAAGCCGCATAATAGATAAGTCCCATCAGCAGGAGTGCTGCCAGATCAAATGCCCGGTTGTTAATAACCGCAATAAATACAGCCAGTGAATGATTACCGGCGAGCGGGGTATTGAAAAAACGGAAAACAGCATGGTCAGGTAGCGCCCACCAGCCGTGATCAACCGGCAGGTCCCAGGAAAGAAACAGCATGATACCGGCGAGGCTGATAAAAAGCGGAAGTGTGATGCGTTGTACTGCCATGACAAAACCTGATGATAAGAAAATATTTTTACGGAAATAGTTCCGGATAGTCTGACAGAAATACGGATAAGGGTTTATACAGAAAAAGGGAAATAACGCATGTTATTTTTATGTAAAAGTTGTTGGTTTCGTGGTGGCGTCTATAATCATAAGTGAAGAGAGTGATGTAGTTAATAAAGCCGAATGCATATCATAAAATAAGGAATTTCAGATTATAACGCTGAAGGTGTACTAAAAATACGGCTGTTTGTTATAGCGCAGTAAAGATTAGTGACCTATTGTCGATAAGGAATAAGCGAATATTTTTCATCCCGGCGGTAACGGATTGCCTCCGTGAATACTTATCTGAAGAGGTACGTTATGAAAAAGCTACAGTTCTTTATCGCTGCTGCAGGCTTATTAATGAGCAGTTTTGCTCCGGCAACTGAAAGTAAAGGCCAGACAGCATCGGGTGTGATCATCTTTCATGGTGCGATTGTTGAAGGCCCTTGTGCAATGGACTTTCAGACCAATGACATCAGTTCCCGCTGTTACCGCTCCGGGATGAAAAAAGAGCGGCTGAATACCCAGACTATTACCCGTAATACCCGGTCAGTTTCTGATTTGATACCGGCAAATATGGGTGATGCAAAACTTCACTGGATGGATGACAGTAAGCTGATAGCGATGGTTATTGTCAGTTATCTTTAATGCAGACTGAGAATCACAATTAATGCATTCAGAGGAAACCGGAAAAATCGTGTGACGTATCACACCACGATATCTGTTTCCTCTTCTTTTTTTGTGTCCGGCGCGTTATAACAGATACAGCGGTAACGTTAACACGCTGGTCGTCAGTCTGACGAAACAACAGTGAGGTGCCTGTGATGAATCATCTTAAGGCTATTTTCAGTGGTATGTTGTTAAGCTTGTCAGTTATCACACCGGGTGCGGCAGCCGGTGTCAGTGAAGGGACGATTCTGCTGTCAGGCAGTGTGGTGAATGCCGCCTGTGAGGTCAGTGTCCCGGCGGCGGAACAGCCGCAGAACAGTCAGCTGTCATTTGAATATCGCTGCCTGCGCAACGGAGAGCCTGCCAGTGTGCAGGACAGTATCGCTGAAGGTGAACTTGTGCAGGGGCGTCTGCCGCAGTCAATGGGGCGTACGTCTTACTCGGTGCTGAATGAAGAGCGCCGGGAAGCGTATCTGCGGGTGGATTATTTCTGAAAGACGGGAAAAGAACGGCGGGTCAGCCGGTCTCCGCAATGTGCAGAAAACCGGTAACCCGGTAACAGGCAGTTTTTACCGGCTGCGGGAATTAATCCGCGCGGCCCATATAACGGCGTTCCGCGATATGAATGCGGATTTTTTCACCGTTACTCAGGTATTCAGGAACCTGAATCACCAGCCCGGTCGGCATGGTTGCCGGTTTGGTCCGTGCACTGGCGGATGCACCCTTGATGCCCGGGGTGGTTTCAACGATTTCCATATCGACAGTCTGCGGTAACTCCAGCGCCAGCACCTGGCCATCCATTGTCAGTACCTGCATACCCGGCAGACCTTCCTCGGGAATAAACAGCAGTTCTTCTTCGATCTGATCTTTTTTCATCGGATACGGCGTGAAGTCTTCATCATCCATAAAGACATACTCATCACCATCAACATAAGAGAGCTGAACAGCGCGGCGGGTTAAGGTAATGGTCTCAATAATATCATCGCCTTTAAAACGCTCTTCCACTTTCTGACCGGTACGGACATCAGTAAAACGCATTTTATACAGGGTGCTGGCCCCGCGGGCACTTGGCGTCTGGACATCGATATCTTTGACCATCAGCAGCTTGCCGTTATAGCTCACTGCGGTTCCGCGTTTAATTTCATTGGCTTTTGCCATAATTTGTCCCGTTACATAATGAACATCAATAGTAAAGCAGGCCTTAAAGCCTGCCGATTGGCGACAAAATTACTCGCAGTTTTTCCAATGTGCAAGCCCAAATTATCACACCCGCCTGCAGAAATGCAGCGGGTGTGATATCCGGGTGAAATCAGCGGTAAACCGGCAGGAGATCCATCATGGATAAAATATGTGTGACGGCGTTGAGAAGCCCGAACAGAATGATAAAGATGATCATCGCATTGCCGCCCGGCACACGGTAGGCTGCCTGCGGGAAGCGGCGGCGGGTGGCTTTTGCCATCAGCGCCGGGACAATCACCGCCCAGATGGTTGCTGCCAGCCCGGCATAACCGATGGCATACAGGAACCCGTCCGGGTACAGCACTGCCAGAATCGCCGGCGGAACAAAGGTAAACACGGCGGATTTCAGGCGTCCGGTGCCGTTATCCTTAAACTTAAAGAAGTCAGCGATGTAGTCAAACAGTCCCAGCGACACCCCGAGGAAGGAGCTGGCCAGCGCCATATAACTGAAGGCATTGAGTAACTGCACCGTAGTGTCACTGTTGATAGCGGCTTTCATCTGGCTTAACAGCGCGGTGATATTTCCGCCTTCCGCGATAACCTGCTTAAAGTTTTCACGCGGGACGTTACCCTGGGCGGCCAGCTGCCATAAGATATAGATCACCAGTGAAATCAGGGAGCCGATAAGCAGACTGCGCACGACGGATTTCGCGTCATTACGGTAATATTTCACCAGACCCGGCACGTTACCGTGGAAGCCGAATGAGGTCAGCAGGAACGGCAGCGCTACCAGTGCATACGGCAGATAGCGGGCTTCCGGGTCCTGTGTGTTAAATAATACCGCGGTTTTCACTTCCGTGATCATGCCGCCTGCGGACATCACAAATGCAATCACCATCCCGCCGATTAAAATGGTGCACAGACGGTCAACGGCTTTGGTGGAAATCCAGACAATCACGGCCACCACGGCAGCAAAGAAAATTCCGCTCATCGCCGGGGTGATATTGAGTCCGCGTGCTGCCAGGTTCTCCTGTAACATCGAACCACCGGCCGAGATATATGCATAAGTCAGAATATAGAGCACAAAGGCGATGGAGAGCCCGTTAATTACTGACCAGCCGTTACCCAGCAGATCTTTGGTAATGGTGTGAAAGCTGGAGCCTGACGGATAATTGAGGTTTGCCTCGAGGATCATCAGCCCGGAGGTATACATACAAAACCAGGTGTAAATCAGCAGCAGAACGGAGCCGGTAAACCAGACACCCGCTGTCATCACAGGGATGGAAAACATGCCTGCACCGACAGCGGTACCGGCGATAATCATGGCACCGCCCAGGACGGAAGGGCGTTTGGTTTGTGTTATTGCGTCGCTGCTCATTAAATAAATCCTCCGGTTACTCAGCTCCGTGTACTAGCTTGATGATACGGCGGCAAAAAAAGGTTGTAAAGCAGATAAACTGATAAATCCGCGTAATTGTGTGTGATTGAATGATAAATGAGCAATTGCCGCCCCGGTATTCAGGCGCGGCATGTAACGGATTATTTTGTCAGATAAAACTGATTGGTCTGCCACAGGTGAATGGCATTGCGGCTGGCTTCAAAATGCGGTTCGGGCAGATTATCCGGAGAGCACCAGATAATGCCGTCAAATTTATCCGGCTCCCGGATCACCGGCAGCGTATCGCTGTCATAGTGTGCCAGCAGGCAGACTGATACCGTGTGCTTGCCTTCCGCCCGGTATGTTTCCAGGTTATTGCACAGACCGATCACCTTCAGGTCAGTAAGGGTAATGCCGATCTCTTCCTGAATTTCACGGATAGCGCAGGCTTCAAAGGTTTCACCGGGATCAACATGTCCCCCGAAAATGGACCAGTATGGCGCATGTTTGCCGCTGCGTTTACCCAGCAGCACTTCACCTTTGCTGTTGACAATAACCACCCCGGTACCAACGACGACTGACATTATTTTTTCCTTCTTTTTAATCAGATTGCGGGCGCTATGGTACACTTCCGTGCGCCGGAGTGACAGCCTGTCTGTTTTTGACAATATCTTCCTGCAAAATGAATGATTCAGAGCATAGAATATCTGCCTGTCTGTGTTATAACTGAAACGATTCAAAAGCAGCTGTTGTATCATGCTGCATTATATTACTAATGATTATAACCCGTTAGCCAAAAATAACAGAGGGAGCACCCGGCTGATGACCCGTCGAGTAGCCACAATTACCTTAAATCCGGCCTATGACCTTGTGGGAATGTGTCCGTCCCTTGTCCCGGGCGAGGTGAACCGTGTCAGAACGGTTGGGTTACATCCTGCGGGAAAAGGCATTAATGTCGCCAAAGTTCTGCGCGACCTCGGGGTGGATGTAACTGTCAGCGGCTTTCTGGGGAAAGATAATCAGGAAGAATTTCAGCATTTTTTCAGTGAAAACGGGCTGGCAAACCGCTTCCATGTGATCCCGGGGCGCACCCGGATCAACGTGAAACTGACCGAAAACAGCGGCGCGGTGACGGATCTGAATTTCTCCGGTTTCCGTATCACCGAAAGCGAGTGGCAGAAGTTTATGGCCGATTCACTGACCTGGCTCGGGCAGTTCGATATGGTGGTGGTCAGCGGCAGCCTGCCGGAAGGTGTGGATCCGGCGTGGTTCACCACCTGGATGAGCCGCCTGCGCCAGCTGTGTCCGTGCATTATTTTTGACAGCAGCCGTGAGGCGCTGGTGGCCGGTCTGAAAGCCACGCCGTGGCTGGTGAAGCCCAACCGTCATGAACTTGAGATCTGGGCGGGTAAACCGCTGCCGGAACTGAAAGATGTGATTGACGCCGCCCATGCCCTGCGGGACAAAGGCATTGCCCATGTGGTGATTTCGCTGGGACAGGAAGGGGCGCTGTGGGTGAATGCCTCCGGTGCCTGGCGTGCACTGCCGCCGCATTGCGAGGTGGTGAGCACCGTCGGGGCAGGGGATTCAATGGTCGGCGGCCTGGTATACGGCCTGCTGATGAGCCAGAGCAGCGAACACACGCTGCGGATGGCGACAGCGGTGTCTGCACTGGCAGTGAGCCAGCCCGGCGTCGGTGTCCGTGACCGCGCCGAACTGGCAGCAATGATGGCAAAAATCAAACTCAGCCCGGTGGTATAACCCGGGTTATTTTTCCAGCGATTTCAGCCAGGCAATTTCCTGCGCCCAGATATCCGGATTCACGGTTTCCAGTACCATCGGGATGCCGTCGAACCGTTTATCTTTCATAATAAACTCAAACGGCGCATTGCCGATTTTACCCTGACCGAGACTATCGTGACGGTCAACACGGCTGGCGAATTCACTTTTTGCATCATTCAGGTGCATGCCCTTCAGATACTCAAACCCGACAATGCTTTCAAAATCCGCAAACGTGGCTTTGCAGGTTTCCGGTGTCCGCAGATCATACCCGGCGGCAAACGCGTGGCAGGTATCGATACAGACACCAATGCGGGATTTATCCTCCACATCGTCAATAATGGCGGCCAGCTGCTCAAAGCGGAACCCGAGGTTGCTGCCCTGTCCGGCGGTATTTTCAATCACGGCAATCACACCGCTGGTTTTATCCAGCGCAATATTAATGGATTCCGCGATCCGCGCCAGACAATCATTTTCCTCAATCTTATTGAGGTGGCTGCCGGGATGGAAATTCAGACGGTCGATCCCGAGCTGTTCGCAGCGCTGCAATTCATCAAGAAATGCCTCGCGGGATTTTTCCAGTGCTTCCGTTTCCGGATGGCCGAGGTTAATCAGATAGCTGTCGTGGGGCAGGATCTGCCCGTGGCCGTAGCCGTATTTTTTGCAGTTGGCCTTAAAGGCCGCGATGACGTTTTCCGGCAGGGGGGCAGCTTTCCACTGGCGCTGATTTTTGGTGAACAGGGCAAAGGCTGTGGCGCCCAGTTCATGCGCACGGATAACTGCCTGATCAACACCACCGGCGGCGCTGACGTGTGCTCCGACATATTTCATTGGTTTTTCTCCTTCTTTGTGCCGATTATGGCATAAGGAACCGGAGAATGCAGTGACAGGATATCCCGGCCGCACAACCGGGATATCACAGAAAGAAGGGCAGGATCAACCGGTGATCATCGGGATAAGCAGGTTAATTGCCGCACCGCCGCCAATCAGCCAGCCGAACAGCACCAGCGCCATCAGCATCGGCTTGATACCGGCCTGGCGGATAGCACTGACGTGAGTGGTCAGGCCGAGTGCCACCATTGCCATCGCCAGCAGAATGGTATCGAGCACAATAATCTGGCGGACAATAATTTCCGGGATCAGATGGAAGGAGTTAAATCCGGCCACCAGAATAAAGAAGACGGCAAACCACGGGATAGTGATTTTGGATTTTTCCTTCGCCGTGCCCCCGGCACTGCTTTTCTGACGGCTCAGATACTGAGACAGGATCAGAAGGAACGGCGCCAGCATCATCACGCGGATCATTTTACTGATCACGGCGCTGTTTTCCGCATCCGGGCTGATGGTGTGACCAATCGCCACCACCTGAGCCACTTCATGCACGGAAGACCCGGCATACACCCCGAAACTCATGTCGGTGAACGGCAGCCAGCCCAGCGCGGCATTGAGATGGAACAGCCACGGGTACAGGAAGATACCGATGGTGCCGAAAATCACCACGGTGGAGACCGCAACCGCCACTTTACTTGCCGGGGCTTTAACCACCGGCTCGGTGGCCATCACCGCTGCCGCACCACAGATACTGCTACCGGCACCAATCAGAATGACGGTTTCTCTGTCCAGCCCGAACCATTTACGGCCGATATACATGGCGATCAGGAAAGTGCTGGTCAGCATCACGGCATCAATAATCACGCCGCTGATCCCGACATCAGCAATCTGCTGAAATGTCAGACGGAAGCCGTACAGGATGATCCCTGCCCGTAAAAAATAGTGTTTGGCAAACCCCACCCCGGCTTCGCACTGGGGCTTGATATGCGGGTAAACGGTATTACCGGCAATAATCCCCAGCAGAATAGCCAGTGTCAGTGCGCCCAGCCCGAGGTTGATAAACCAGGGCATTTCCCCGAGCAGCATAGCGGCGGTGGTCAGAACCCCCGCCAGGACAAAGCCCGGAAGTAGTCTCAGCCACATCGGTTTTGCTGTGCAGCGGGCTTTTTCGGTTTTGATATGACTTTCAGACATAAGTAACTCACAAAAAGGAATAACGATGTGCAAAGCATAGCGGAAAGCGTAATATTTTTAAAATTCATAATAATTCTATAATCAACCTAAAAATCAGGTTAGCGGTAATGGCAATGTTAAATTATAAGTATAATGTTAATATGATGATAATAATCGGGATAAAATAAGGGAGCGCTTTGCCATGCGCATCACACTGAGACAGCTCGAAGTCTTTACAGAAGTTCAGAAGTCCGGTTCGACGACACAAGCTTCCCAGCAGCTGGCGCTTTCACAGTCCGCCGTGAGTGCCTCTCTGACGGATCTGGAAAATCAGCTGAATGTTCAGCTGTTTGACCGGGTCGGTAAACGGCTGGTGACCAATGAGCACGGACGACTGCTGTATCCGAAAGCCATTGCTCTGCTCGAGCAGGCCGGTGAAATTGAACAGCTGTTTAAAACCGATGCGGGGGCATTGCGTTTTGCGGCCAGTACCACTATCGGCAACTATATGCTGCCGGAAATGCTGGGGGCATACCGTGCAGTGCATGAAAATACACCGGTTGAATTATTTATCGCTAATACTGAGGAAGTGATTAAAGCCGTGCTGGAGTTCCGCGCGGATATGGGGCTTATCGAAGGGGTCTGCCATTCCCCGGAACTGATTACCGAGCCGTGGCTGGAAGATGAGCTGGTGATTTTCTGCAGCCCGGATAATCCGCTCAGTCAGAAAAGCAATGTGACTCCTGATGATCTGAAAAATGTGGCCTGGGTTCTGCGTGAACGCGGTTCGGGTACGCGGGAAGTGCTGGATCAGATCCTCTTTAACCGTCTGCCGGGTTTCCGCGTGGAAATGGAGCTGGGGAATTCCGAGGCCGTCAAACACGCGGTACGCTTCGGGCGCGGGGTCAGTTGTCTGTCGCGGCGGGTGATTGCCGAACAGCTGAGTAACGGGCTGTTGTCAGAGGTGAAGATTGCCGGGCTTACCCTCAACCGCACACTTTTCCGGATTTATCACCGTCAGAAACATATCTCCAACGCCCTCAATACCTTCCTGACCTATTGCCGCTGACGCGGCATCTGTTTCTTCTGCCGCCGGTTTCCGGCGGGCAGCTGAGGCAAATTATAAGCCGGGTGCTTATAATTCCGCAGCGATTATGCAGGTATCTTATAATGCCGCATATTTGCTGGGTACAGCCCCGGGATTTCGCTACAATCACGCTCAGTGGATGAAAATAACTACATGAAACAGGATTGTAATGTCTCAGCAAGCAAATCAAATCGCGGGTGAACAACCGCAGACACTGCGCCGTGAATTAAAGGCGCGCCATCTGGCGATGATCGCCATCGGCGGATCTATCGGTACGGGGCTGTTTGTCGCTTCCGGTGCCACTGTTGCCCAGGCCGGTCCCGGCGGGGCGCTGTTAACCTATGCCATTATCGGCCTGATGGTCTATTTCCTGATGACCAGCCTCGGCGAACTCGCGGCCTATATGCCGGTATCGGGTTCATTTGCCACTTACGGCGCCAAATATGTGGATGAAGGCTTCGGTTTCGCACTGGGCTGGAACTACTGGTACAACTGGGCGGTGACTATCGCGGTTGACCTGGTGGCAGCACAGCTGGTGATGACCTACTGGTTCCCGGCAGATCAGATTCCGGGCTGGGTCTGGAGTGCGGCGTTCCTCGCCATCATGTTCCTGCTTAACTTTATCTCTGTAAAAGGATTCGGTGAGGCGGAATACTGGTTCTCCTTAATTAAGGTCAGTACCGTTATCCTGTTTATTGTTGTCGGCGTGATGATGATCACCGGCATTATGAAAGGCGGGGAAGGTGCTGGCTGGCATAACTGGACTGTCGGCGAGGCACCGTTCAAGGGCGGGTTTGCCGCGATGATCGGGGTGGCGATGATTGTCGGCTTCTCCTTCCAGGGCACTGAACTTATCGGTATCGCTGCCGGTGAATCCAAAGATCCGGCCAAAAATATTCCGAAAGCGGTGCGTAAAGTGTTCTGGCGTATCCTGCTGTTCTATGTGCTGGCGATTCTGGTGATCAGCCTGATTATCCCGTACACCGACCCGAACCTGCTGCGTAATGATGAAACCGATATCAGCGTCAGTCCGTTCACCCTGGTCTTTGAACGCGCCGGTCTGCTCTCTGCGGCAGCAGTGATGAACGCGGTTATCCTGACAGCGGTACTGTCTGCGGGTAACTCCGGGATGTATGCCTCCACCCGTATGCTGTACACCCTGGCAAAATCCGGCAAAGCACCGAAACTGTTTGCCAAACTGTCCAAAGGCGGTGTGCCGCGTAACGCGCTGATTGCCACGACGGTGATTGCTGCGCTCTGCTTCCTGACATCGATGTTCGGTAACCAGTCTGTGTATCTGTGGCTGCTGAATGCCTCGGGGATGACCGGCTTTATCGCCTGGCTGGGGATTGCCATCAGCCACTACCGTTTCCGCAGAGGCTATATTAAGCAGGGCTATGACCTGAACGATCTGCCGTACCGCTCCGGTTTCTTCCCGGTCGGCCCGATCTTCGCCTTTATTCTGTGTCTGACCATCACCCTCGGTCAGAACTACGAAGCCTTCCTGCAGGATCAGATTGACTGGGTGGGTGTGGTCGCGACCTATATCGGTCTGCCGCTGTTCTTCGCCATCTGGTTTGGTTATAAAATTGTTAAGCGTACTAAGTTTGTCCGCTACAGCGAAATGGACTTTCCGGCCAGCCATAAATAAGGCTGTGTGACCCGATTTTGTGACATATCACGTAAATTGATAAAAAACCTGACGATCCTGGTCAGGTTTTTTTTATGTTTGTCGTTACAGGCTTCGCGGGGATATCCACGGGTTGAAACTGTGTTTATCCGTTAAGTCAGTCGTTTTATCTGTTAATAATGAATATCACTTACAGATTATCTTTCGATATATCGCTATCACCTGATGATAACGAATATTGTAATGAGGAAGATAATTATTCCGTATTGATAAGGGTTCTTATTTGCTTTATTGTTAACGCCAATTTCTGACAGATAACAGGAGTCGGTAACGTGAAATTAGTATCTGTAGCAAAAGGGCTGACCATGAGCCTGGCAGCAGGGGCTGTTCTGATGAGCAGCGCAGCATGGGCGGAAACAGTGGTTGATGCCGCAGGGCGTACGGTGGAAGTACCGGAAAAAGTGGAGCGCATCCTGTTAGGGGAAGGGCGTATGATCCACGCGGTGGCATTGCTGGAAGGGGACAAACCACTGGCACGTATTGCCGGCTGGCAGGGTGACTTCCGCAAACTCGACCCGCAGTCTTATGCTGTCTACAAAGCTAAATTCCCGGAAATCGACAAGATCCCGCTGATCGGTAACACGACAGAGGACAGCGTCAGTGCAGAAAAAGTATTAACCCTCAATCCGGATGTGGCTATTTTCGGCCTGGCCGGTCACGGACCGGGTAAAAACAGCGAGCTGGTCGGTCAGCTGGAAAAAGCCGGTATCCCGGTTGTCTTTGTGGATTTCCGCAACGAACCGCTGAAAAACACTCTGCCGGGTATGCGTGTGCTGGGTAAAGTGCTGCACCGCGAAGAAAAAGCCAAAGCCTTTGAAGATTTCTATCAGAAGCAGATGAAGTTAGTCACTGACGTGACAGACAAAATCCCGGAAGATAAAAAACCGACCGTGTTTATCGATCTGCGCGCCGGGTCTTTCCCTGACTGCTGCGGTACTGCCGGTAACGGTAACCTCGGTAACTTTATCGATCTGGCGGGCGGTAAAAATATCGCCAAAGAAGTTCTGCCGACACCACTGGGTACCATGAACCTGGAGAAAGTGATTGCGGCGGATCCGGATATTTATCTGGTCAGCGGCGCGAAAGCCCCGGGCAGCACCGATGCGGGTGTTCAGCTGGGTGCGCAGGCAACAGAAGCGGATGCCAAAGCCAGCCTGAAAGCCATTACTGAGCGTAAGGGCATTAATACCCTGACCGCAGTGAAAGAAGGGCGTGACTATGCTATCTGGCACAACTATTATAACTCACCTTATAACGTGATTGCCGCGCAGGCCTTTGCCAAGTGGTTCTATCCGGAGCAGTTTAAAGATCTGGATCCGAAGAAAACCATGGATGAAATGTACAGTAAGTTCCTGGCTGTCGAACCAACCGGCACATACTGGGTCAGCGGTAAATAATTTTAAGTAGTCAGCAGGTATTTGAATAATGAGTATTACCACAGAAGCAATGCTACAGACGAAGCCGGAACAGGCAGGCAGTGAATTAAGCTGTGATGTGAAATCACATTACCGGCGTGTACTGCGCAGGCGGCTGATGTGGATGTTTGCGGTGGTTGCGGTAATACTCTGTACCGTGGTGCTCGATTTCACCATGGGGCCGTCCGGGCTGACCCTTGATGCACTCTGGCAGACCCTGGTGTCGCCGGAAAGTGTATCCGCGGGCACCCGTGTGATTGTCTGGGAAATACGTCTGCCGTATGCCCTGATGGCCGTGGTGGTCGGCATGTCTCTCGGTCTTGCCGGGGCAGAGATGCAGACCATCCTCAATAACCCGCTGGCGAGTCCGTTTACCCTCGGCGTCTCCAACGCCGCATCGTTTGGTGCGGCGCTGGCGATAGTCCTCGGAATTGGTATTCCGGGCGTACCGGATCAGTGGTTTGTCTCCGCAAACGCCTTTATTTTTGCCCTGTTTTCCGCGCTGATGCTTGACGGCATCACCCGCTGGACACGAGTGGCAACCTCCGGTGTGGTGTTATTCGGTATCGCAATGGTCTTTACCTTTAACGCACTGGTATCAATGATGCAGTTTATCGCCACGGAAGACACCTTACAGGGGCTGGTTTTCTGGACGATGGGCAGCCTGGCGCGCGCCACCTGGGTGAAACTGGGTGTGATGACACTGGCCTTTGCCATTCTGCTGCCGATTTCCATGAGTAACTCGTGGAAGCTGACCGCACTGCGCCTCGGCGAAGATCGCGCTGTCAGTTTTGGTATTAACGTGCGCCGTCTGCGTCTCGGTACGTTGCTGCGCATCAGTATTCTGACCGCGCTGGCGGTGGCTTTTGTCGGCCCGATTGCGTTTATCGGCCTGGTCGCGCCGCACATTGCCCGCATGATGTTCGGTGAGGATCACCGTTTCTATCTGCCGGCGAGTGCATTAATCGGGGCGCTGGTATTGTCGATGGCATCCATTGCCTCGAAAAACCTGATTCCGGGCGTGATTATTCCGGTCGGTATTGTGACATCACTGGTAGGTGTGCCGTTCTTCCTGAGCATGATCCTGCGTCATAAAGGGAGCATGTAAGATGGATTTGAATGCAATGTCTGCTCAGAGCGGGTTACAGATTAAACACTTCAATGCCGGTTATCCGAAACGGAAAATCATTGAAGACCTGAATGTTGAGCCTCTGCCGCGCGGTAAAATCACCGTGCTGCTCGGGCCGAACGGCAGCGGGAAATCCACCCTGCTGCGCTCCCTGGCCGGTCTGAACAAGGCAGAGGGGCAGTTACTGCTCGACGGTCATGATCTGACGCGGATGAATTTTGCCGAACGCGCGAAGCAGGTGGTTTATCTGCCGCAGACACTGCCTGCCGGGGTGCACCTGCATGTGCTGGAATCCGTGATTGTTGCACAGCGGGCTTCAGGCGGTATTTCTGACCGCGACAGTGAGCAGGAAGTGATGTCTCTGCTGTCACAATTAGGCATTGAACATCTGGCGCTGCATTATCTGGATCAGTTATCCGGCGGTCAGAAACAATTAGTCGGGCTGGCGCAATCATTAATCCGTCAGCCGACACTGTTATTACTGGAT
Organism: Morganella sp. HMSC11D09; assembly: GCF_001807955.1. Lineage (NCBI taxonomy): Bacteria > Pseudomonadati > Pseudomonadota > Gammaproteobacteria > Enterobacterales > Morganellaceae > Morganella > Morganella sp. HMSC11D09. The sequence continues at coordinate 66,039 of NZ_KV791702.1, read as the reverse complement.
GAGCCGTTAAGTGCGCTGGATTTAAATTATCAGTATCACGTAATGGATTTGGTACGCCGTGAAACTCAGCGCCGGAATATTATTACGGTGGTGGTTGTGCATGATATTAATATCGCACTGCGTCACGGTGATCATATATTAATGCTGAAAGACGGGAATTTAATTGCGGAAGGGGATCCGGAAGCGGTTATTACGCCGGACAGCCTGGCAACCGTTTATGGTGTGCGCGGCCGTATTGAGCACTGCTCGCAGTCTGTGCCGCATGTTGTTATTGATGGTCTGGTGCCGCGCGCGGTTGCGACACTGGCATAATAAAACCGGTTTATATTACATATTCTTTTTTATTCTCTGCGGAATATATTTCCGCAGAGGGTGATTATCTGCATGCTGCATATATTTTATGCGCTGATAATACATTGTTTTCTGTATGATTTATTTTTATAAAAACAAATAACCTTATAAAAGGTAATAAAATAATGACGGATGCCTGCAATGGCAGGGTCATTATTATTTAAAAAAAGGGATATAAATCCCTCAGAGCGAATGTCGATTGTCCATAAATATATTATCTCTTGGAGAATCAAAAGAATGGTTATTTTTTCAAAAAGAAAAGTGGCGGTATGTGTTATGGCAGCACTCGCCGCTCAGGTGATGGCTGCTCAGGCTGCAAATAAAGAAGACGTGATTGTGGTTACCACCGCATCCGGCTTCCAGCAGAAAATTGAGGATGCTCCGGCATCAATTTCTGTTATCTCTCGTGAGCAACTGGAAAATAAGGCTTATCGTGATGTAACTGATGCATTAAAAGATGTTCCCGGCGTATTAGTTACCGGTGGCGGCAGTAAATCAGATATCAGTATCCGCGGGATGGATGCGAAATACACTATGATCTTAGTCGATGGCAAACGGGTTGATACCCGGGGCACCCGTCCTAATAGTGATAACTCCGGTATTGAACAGGGATGGTTACCGCCGCTGACTGCGATTGATCGCATTGAAGTGGTGCGCGGACCGATGTCTTCACTGTATGGTTCGGATGCCATGGGCGGGGTTATCAATATTATCACGAGAAAAATCCAGTCAAAATGGGTCGGTAGTGTCAGAGCTGAAACAACTCTGACAGAACGAAAAAATGAAGGTAACAGCGTACAGAGCAGTTTATATGCAGCAGGTCCGCTAATTGACGGCAAGTTGGGTATGAAAGTCAATGCGCTTTATTCTCATCGTGGTGAAGACAAAATTATTGATGGTTTTAACCGCCAGATTATCCGCAGTGGTGGCGGTACATTGTCGTGGACACCGGATGAACAAAATACTTTAGATTTTGATTTCAAAGTTGATCGGCAAAACCGTGACTATCATCAGGGCAAATCCACAGAAGGTGAAGATGGTTATAGCCGTTATGAACGTACAAATTATGCGTTAACTCATGATGGTGTATATGACTGGGGGAATATCAATACGTTTGTTCAGCGTGATGAGTCTAAAAACCCGGGGCGTCAGATGAAATATACAGATACTCTGGTAAAAAATCAGACGGTATTTAATTTTGATACGCATACATTAAGTATTGGCGGACAATACCGCTATGAAGATCTGAAAGATGATAGTTCAAATCAGCTGGAAGGCGGTGCGAACGCATTAAATCGCTACAGCTGGGCATTATTCATGGAAGATGACTGGATGCTGACCAATGATTTTACCCTGACCGGCGGTTTACGTATGGATAAGGATGAAAACTTTGGTTCCCATTGGACACCGCGTGTTTATGGTGTATGGCATATTGATGAAATGTGGACATTGAAAGGCGGAGTCTCTGCGGGCTACCGTTCTCCGGATCTTCGCCAGGTATCACCAAACTGGGGACAAATTACCGGTGGTGGTGGTGACCCTGCCATTATCCTCGGTAATGCCAATCTGAAACCGGAAAAAAGCGTTACTGAAGAAATTGGTATTATCTGGAATAATCAGGATAACCTGAATCTTGGTTTGACGGTTTATAACACTGATTTTAAAGATAAAATCATGGAGACTCGGGCTTGTACTGATGGCGATGGCAAAAAAGCGCGGGGCGAGTGTGTTTACCAGGGGAAAAAATATAAATTTATCAGTACCCGTGAAAACGTAGATAAAGCCCGGATTACCGGTGTGGAAGCCACGATGAATTGGGATATTATTGATAATCTTGATTTGGCAGCGAACTATACCTTCACAGATTCTGAACAGCGCAGCGGCGATTTTACCGGTAAACCATTAAATAAATTACCGAAACACATGGGTAATGCCACGTTAACCTGGAATATAGATGCTGACTGGGAAACATGGACCCGCTATAACTTCCGCGGTAAAACATCTGATTTCCGTGGTCGCCGCGGCATGAGTGACGGTACGCCATCATACGGTTTCATGGATATCGGAGCCAGCTATAAGGCATGGAAAGATGTGACGATAGCTGCCGGGGTATACAATATCTTCGATAAACGTGTTGATTCCGAAAATTATGGTGCAGCTCTTGAAGGCCGCCGTTACAATATCGGCCTGAATTATAACTTCTGATGTAACCCTCATTCATTATTATGTGTCGAAACACGGCGTCCTTTTCCGGGCGCCGTGTTTTTTTATGACAGGCAGAGTGACTGCGAAATACACGATTAGCCGGATTTTTTAACGTTTCAGCTATAAATATTCAAAGTTTCATCACAGAAATTCTGCCGGTAAAGCGGTATGTAAAAAAATTACCGGATCAGGGCGAACAAAGCTTGAAATTTATGACTGAGGGGTGCAGAATGCGCCATCCAAAAAAATAACTGATGCATTTATACGCATCGGTTTTTTTTTTGCACTAAAATATTGTCACCGACAAAAAAAGGGGCCGATAGGCCGGATAACTGTTTACTGAATTACACCGGACGATAAACACCGGTATGAGGATGCGATAAATGGCGCAATTTTTCACTTTTGCACCTGTGCCAATCGGCGCTGGCTGCTGCAACGACGACTACGGAGCACGGCGCTCCTGCTCAGCACTCCAAACCCCTTCTTACTTCACTGCCTACAGGCAGATGCGAAGTCTTCCCGGTAACACGCCATCTGATAGTAGTATCAGTATGATTGTCGGTGTTACGGGAGGATTCGCTCATGTCGCATAATACTACCCTCGATATTGGCCTGAACCGTACAGCTGCCAATAACCGCGTACAACTCGCAAAAACACTTACCCTCGTTCAGGTTGTCATGATGGGGCTTGCGTACCTGCAGCCGATGACTATCTTTGATACGTTCGGGATTGTGTCCGAAATTACCAGCGGTCATGTTGCGACCTCTTATGCTATCGCACTGACAGCCATTCTTTTTACTGCGCTGAGTTACGGCAAACTGGTTAAACGGTTCCCGTCCGCAGGCTCGGCGTATACCTATGCCCAGAAATCCATGAGTCCGCATATCGGCTTTATGGTTGGCTGGTCATCGCTGCTGGACTACCTGTTCATGCCGATGATCAACATTCTGCTGGCAAAAATTTATCTTCAGGCAATCTTCCCTGACTGTCCGCCATGGATTTTCGTCGCGGGGCTGGTTTTCCTGATGACATTATTTAACCTGCGCGGCATCAATGTTGTGGCAAACCTCAATACCGGGATTGTACTGGTACAGGTTGCTGTGATGATTGTGTTTGTCGGTCTGCTGGTCCGTGGTGTGTCTGCGGGTGAAGGGGCGGGTACGCTGCTCTCCTTCCGTCCGTTTGCTTCCATTGATGCGGAACTGATCCCGATGATAAGCGGGGCGACCATACTGTGCTTCTCCTTCTTAGGATTTGACGGTATCAGCTCACTGTCAGAAGAAACACCGAATGCCGGGAAAGTGATCCCGAAAGCGATTTTCCTGACCGCACTGATTGGTGGTCTGATCTTTATCGCGGTGTCTTATTTCCTGCAGCTCTATTTCCCGGATGTATCCCGTTTCAACAATCCGGAAGAGTCACAGCCTGAAATTATGTACATGGTGGCCGGTGCCTTCTTCCAGTCTATCATCCTGGTGTTCTCCTGCGTGACCGTGCTGGCTTCCGGTATGGCGGCACAGGCAGGGGTATCCCGTCTGATGTATGTGATGGGCCGTGACGGCGTGTTCCCGGAGAAATTCTTCGGCTACGTGCATCCGAAATGGCGTACCCCGGCACTGAACGTGCTGTTGGTGGGTGTGCTGGCGATGAGTGCAGTCTGGTTTGATCTGGTTACCGCAACCGCACTGATTAACTTCGGGGCACTGGTGGCGTTCACCTTCGTCAACCTGTCTGTGATTTCACAGTTCTACATCCGCGAGCGCCGCAACAAGACGCTGGGCGACCAGATTAACTATCTGCTGCTGCCGATTATCGGTGCCGCGACAGTGACCGTGCTCTGGTTCAACCTCGATGCGAAATCGATGGAACTGGGTCTGAGCTGGGGCGCGCTGGGTCTGATCTATATGTTATGGCTGACCCGCCGTTTCCGCCGTCCGATGCCGCAGATGCCGGAACAGTAAGTCTTTAAGCAGTTATGTCGTGAAAACGGCGCACAGTTTGATGCTGTGCGCCGTTTTTTTATGTGTAATCGCGTATAGTAACCCGCTGAAAGTATAGAAAATGATAATAATTAAGGGATGCAGATGTATATTGAGCACAGTCTGATGGCAGACTATTTTTATGCGGGACTGGCACTGCTGGTCATCGCCTCTTTTGTGGCCGGATATATTGATTCCATTGCCGGCGGTGCAGGGCTGATTCTGATCCCGGCCTTTATGCTGACCGGTCTGCCGCCGCATATGGCGCTGGGACAGGAAAAACTGGTGAGCTCTGTCGGTACGCTGGCGGCCATTTCTAATTTCATTAAAAACAAATCGGTTTACTGGCAGATAATTCCGGCCGGGATTATTTCATCGTTCTTCGGGGCCTGGGTGGGCGCGAAAGCTATTATATATCTGCCGTCTGAAACGATTACCTATATTATTATCTGTATGCTGCCGATCGGCCTGCTGGCGGCCTTTTTTAAAGGAAAACTCGGTGGTGCACAACAGGGCAGCGCCGTGCGCAAATCTGTATGGCTGGTCTTTTTCACCTGCTTTATTGTCGGTTTCTATGACGGCTTTTTCGGGCCGGGTACCGGTAGTATCTTTATTATCTGTCTGTTTCTGATCAATAACCTCGATTTACTGAAATCCTCCGCGACCTCGAAAATCTTTAACCTGGCATCAAATGCCGGCGGACTGGTCGCCTTTATTATGGCCGGGCATATCGCGTTCCTGCTCAGTATCCCGATGATCGCCGCCAGTCTGCTCGGGAATCACCTCGGCAGCCAGCATGCTATCCGCACCAACGGAGAAATTGTCCGTAAAATCCTGATCCTGACAGTCGGGATTATGATGGTGACGCTGCTGATCAACCTGTTCAGATAAGCCGGATTCGTGGTTAATCTGTTAAATTTGTTAAAAATAGTATTTGTATTATAAATAAGATAAGAGGCATAATTACTTAGTGAACAATAAGTAATCTGAATCGGGGTAAAGTATGATCAACAATCAACAACCTGACGGCGCACGTCTTATTCAGGCACTGACAGATATTGTCAGTCACAAACACATTTTAACAGAGCCGCGTAAGACGGAGCGATACCGCAAAGGCTTCCGTTCCGGAGAAGGCAGCGCGCTGGCGGTGGTGTTCCCCAGCACGCTGTATGAACTGTGGCAGGTGTTTAAAGCCGCTGTTGAAGCTGACAGAATTGTGATCATGCAGGCGGCCAATACCGGTCTGACCGAAGGCTCCACCCCGAGCGGGGATGATTATGACCGCGAAATTATCATTATCAGCACACTGCGCCTGGATAAAATTCAGGTACTGACAAAACAGCAGCAGGTAGTGGCACTGCCGGGCAGCACCCTGTGGCACCTGGAAAAAGTCCTGAAACCGCTGGGTCGTGAGCCGCATTCAGTGATCGGTTCTTCCTGTATCGGGGCTTCCGTGGTCGGCGGGATTTGTAATAACTCCGGCGGTTCACTGGTGCAGCGCGGTCCCGCTTATACCGAACTGGCGCTGTACGGCCGCGTTAATGCGGACGGCAGCGCAGAACTGGTTAACCATCTGGGGATTGATTTAGGATCCACGCCGGAAGAAATTCTGAATTGTCTGGAATACCGTCAGTATCAGGATGCGGATATTGAGGACACGGATAAACCGGCCTCTGACCATGATTATCATCAGCGTATCCGTGATGTGGATGCGGACACCCCATCCCGTTTCAACGCCGACGAACGCCGCCTGTTTGAAGCCTCCGGCTGTGCCGGTAAGCTGGTGGTGTTTGCAGTGCGCCTTGATACCTTCCCGTCTCAGGGAGAGAACAAAGTTTTCTATATCGGCACCAATACGCCTTCTGTGCTGGAAGATATCCGCCGTCATATTCTCGCGGAGTTTGAGCATCTGCCGGTGGCCGGTGAATATATGCACCGCGAATGTTATGACATCGCAAAAGTCTACGGCAAAGACAGCTTCCTGATGATTGATAAACTCGGCACTGAAAAAATGCCGAAGCTGTTCACAATCAAAGGGCGGATGGATGCTGTTTTCAATAAAATCCCGCTGCTGCCGAAAAATCTGATTGACCGCACAATGCAGTTATTCAGTCATCTGTGGCCGAACCATCTGCCGCGCCGGATGGAAGAGTACCGCGATAAATATGAGCATCACCTGATGCTGAAAATGGCCGGAGAGGGGATTGATGAAGCCCGTAACTGGCTGAGCACTTTCTTTGACAATGCAGAGGGTGCTTTCTTTGAGTGTGATGCCAAAGAGGGGGCGGATGCTTTCCTGCACCGCTTTGTGGCCGCCGGTGCCGCCATCCGCTATCACGCGGTCAACAGCAGCAAAGTGGAGGATATCCTCGCACTGGATATTGCACTGCGCCGTAATGATCAGGCGTGGCTGGAAGTCCTGCCGCCGGAAATTGAGAGCAAACTGGTGCATAAACTCTACTACGGACATTTTTTATGCCACGTTTTCCATCAGGACTATATTGTGAAGAAAGGCGTGGATCCGCATGCGCTGAAAGAGGAAATGCTGGAAATCCTGAACACGCGCGGGGCGGAATATCCGGCAGAGCATAATGTCGGCCATCTGTATAAAGCGAAACCTCAGCTGAAAGCCTTCTATAAAGCCACCGATCCGACCAACACCCTGAACCCGGGACTGGGCAAAACCAGTAAATTAAAATATTGGGGGGAAGGGCACGAAGGATGTGGCTGCGGAAAGTATAATCAGTAATGTTAATAAGGGATTAAATTCACTATAATCAGCTTTTCTCCCTGTTTACTGATGATTATGTTTAAAAGACTCAAGAATGCCTTCGGCAAAGCGGTTCCGGTCAAGTGCCATAAAGCAGAGGTGCTGCATAACCTCAGCACGGATGAGCGGGCGCTGATTGTGTATATCCTGAATGCCCGTGGTGAAAATGTCAGTATCGGCATTAAGCACAGCAGTGCGGATTCACTGATCACCAAAGGGGTGCTGAAAGAACTGGGGCGGGATACAGAGAGCCGCACGCGGCTGGTCTCTGTTTGTCCGAAGTACAGGGAATCCCTGTGCCGGGTATTCTATACCGCCAATAAAGCGGGATGATTTCACTGCCGGGAGTCTCCCTCCCGGCAGTCTGTTCTGATTACTGCGCCAGGTGCTGCGCGTACTGCACCAGCTTCTTCAGTAATTCTGTCTTGTTTGCATCATGCTGATATTCCTGCATCATTTCACCAATCTGCTCAAAATAACGGGTTAAATTATCCTGATTAAAGACCTCACGGCGATGGGCAAGCCAGCGCTGCTGCTCATGCTCATCCAGTGTGCCGGGGAAATTCCGGGCGCGGTAGCGGAACAGTAACTCCGGCAGACGGGCATCCTGGTAACTCAGCGCCAGTGCCGGCAGATTCTTTGGAGCCGTTTCGCGGATAATCGTCATGGCCGCTTTATCCGAATCACTGAAAAAGCCCTGATAAATCATGCGATCCACATCATTCTGCGGCGGAAACTCACGTGGTTGTGCGAACACTGCCACGACTTTTTCGCGGATCTCCGGATGCTGATGCAACAGTTCTGCATTACGGGCACACAGGTCTTTATCCAGCCCGATACGCTGTGCATCCTGCGGGCGCAGGGTATTTTCCGGTGCCAGGATCGGGCACTTATTGATATGCACCAGTTTGAGCGGTACCGGGGACGCGCCTTCCGGCAGTTCATCACGGCGGGTGTACAGGGGTTCGCGCAGCGTATCCGCATCCAGCGTCAGCAGCGGGGTCAGGTCACCGGCGAGATCACACATAATCACGGCATTGCGGTTATCCGGATGCCATGCCAGCGGGGCTACCAGGCTGGTATTGGCGCGGACAGCCCCGAACATTCCGGAGACATGCACCAGTGGTTTCATGGACGGAATATCAATCAGTGCCGCGAGTTTGCGCTTATCGCGCAGACTGAAGAAATAATCGAACAGACGCGGCTGTGCACCACGCAGCTGTTTCGCCATGGCAATGGTGGCATACACATCCGCCATCGCATCGTGGGCATTTTCATGGGCGATACCGTTAGCGGCAGTCAGGTGTTCCAGCTTAAAGCTCGGCAGTCCTTCGTCATTCTCCGGCCAGTTTGTGCCATCCGGGCGCAGCGCATAGCAGGCGCGGGTGATATCAATCAGATCCCATCGGGAATTGCGGTTCATCCAGCTGTAGGCATACGGGTCGTAAAAGTTCCGGTAGAAAATATTACGGGTGACTTCATCATCAAAACGAATGCTGTTATAGCCGAGAATACAGGTGTCCGGCTGTGTAAAGGTGTCATGAATCAGCTTAGCAAACTGCGCTTCATTAACCCCTTTCTGCAGGGCTTCCTGTGGCGTGATGCCGGTTATCATCACAGCAGCGGGCTGCGGCAGATAATCATCCGCCGGGGCGCAGTAGGCGATCACCGGGTCGGCGATAATATTGAATTCACTGTCAGTGCGGACACCGGCAAACTGCGCCGGGCGGTCACCGGCAGGATCCTGCCCGAAGGTTTCGTAATCGTGAAAGAAAAATTGTGCTGAAGACACCGTATGGCCTGTTTTCTGATAAATGATGGGCTACAGGGTAACAAATCGGGAACAAAATACCAATTTCAGTCCTGATTATCCCGGCAATACGATTTGATGGCAGATCTCACAAAATGGCGGTAATTTGTGCGGAATTTATATTAGCTGAAACAATTCCGCTCAGAAATACGCTACACTGAAGAAAACCGCAGAAAACCGGCGGAATTGCTTGTCGGCAGTCATGGTTAACCTGTATTGTTTAATGAATCACATTTCAGATATGACTAAGGGTAGAATAATGGACAACACAACCAAGCCTTCCTTTCACAATGTCCTGGAGTTCGTTCGTATGTTTCGCCGTAAAAACAAAATACTGCGTGAAATAACTGACAACGAAAAGAAAATTCGTGATAACCAGAAACGTGTACTTCTGCTTGATAACCTGAGTGAATACATCAAGCCGGGCATGTCCATTGAAGATATCCAGGCTATCATTGCCAATATGCGCAGTGACTATGAAGATCGTGTGGATGAGTACATTATCAAGAATGCGGATCTGTCAAAAGAGCGCCGCGAAATCTCCAGAGAACTCAAAGCGATGGGCGATATCAAAGATATTAAGTAATCGCATACACTGAACAGCAGAAACCGTGAATTGAATATTCGCGGTTTTTTTTATCTTTTCCATAAAAAAATGGCTCCCGGGGGAGCCATTTTCAGTTCAGTGCGGATTATCAGAGCAGGGTTTTTGACGGCTCTGATGCGGCATGGTTAGTGGCCGCATGACCGCCTGCACCGTGCAGCGCATAGGCTTCGCGGGCTTCACGCTGGTATTCAGTGATAATAAAGGCTTCGCCGGTGGTTGCCGGAGCAGGGGCTTTGGTCATCGGTGAATAAGCATGACGGCCGGCAGCAACGACAGTTGTTTCAGTAACCGGAGCCGCAACCGGTGCGGTAACAGGTTCAGCCACAACAACTGCCTCAGGCTCTGCAATAACTTCTGGTTCTGCAACAACAACCGGTGCAACAGGTTCTGTGACAGCAACAGGCTCAGTAACAATCACGTCAGTCACAACAGGCTCATCAGCGATAATGTCAGCGGTTTCCTGTACAGGCTCTTCTGCCGGTACAGATTCAGTGACAGTATCCACAACCGGTGTTTCTTCCGGCGCTGTGGTCTGAGGCGCCTCAGATGCGACAGTCAGAGAGAACTGTTCTGCCACAACGGTGGTTTCTGCCGCTTCAGTCATCACCTGAGCGACAACCGCGGTTTCGGTAATCACAGCTGTTGTTTCGGTGATTTCCGGTGTCTCAGCTGCGATTTCCTGTTCTGCCTGTGCAGCAGGTGTCACAACCGGATACTGGATCCACACTTTACCGGAAGCCAGTTCAGGGGAAAATACAGCCATTTCCAGCGGAACCGGAGACTGCGTCAGCTGACGGTCTTCACGGTAACGGCGGCGGCGCTGACCACTCACACGCAGATGACGTGGTGAGCGGCGGGAGCGGCGCGGCAGGATGTTATCGCTGTGTGCTTCATCACCATTATTTTCAGCCGCTGCCGGTACGTCGGTATCCGCAGGAACTGCCACTGGTACATTATCGATAACAACCGGAACCGGTGCTGCAACAGCCGGTTTAGTCTGTGTTTCACCATCAGTGATACGGACAGAACCGTTCAGCTGGCGGCGGGTACGGCGCTGACGAACCGGTGTCGGTGCATCATCATCTTCCGTATTGCCGTCACTGTTCAGTGCATCCTGATCTTCCTGCTGGGCGCGCAGTTTCTTCGCATCCTGCTGGACACGTTTTTCGTCCTGACGGCGGCGCTGACGCTCTGCACGCTGTTCACGGCGTAACTGCTGCTGTGCTTCGCGGGCGGCCAGCTCTTCCGGTGTCAGATCTTCGTTCGGGGTATTCTGATTACGGCCTTTACGCGGCTCATTCACAGTATCGCGATCGCGTTTGTTGCGCGATTCGTTATCACTGCGTTCAGGGCGGTCAGCACGCTCGGTACGTTCGCCGTTGCGATCATTACGGTCACGGCGGTTACGGCGCTGTTTGTTACGATCATTCCCGCTGCGGCGGTTGTTGTCGTTAGTTTGTTTTTTCTCTTTCTGTTCAGTTTCTTCCTGCACAGCAGGTGCGGAGCCGAACAGTTTTTTGATGAGACGGCTGAAGAAGCCACCTTCAGAAGCCGCAGGTGCCTGCTTATCCTGACGGTTATCGCGTTTGCTTTCCGGTTTGCGGGTGGCGGCAGTCTGTGCCGGTACCGGTGCATCGGATGTGATAGCAAAGGCATTGATAGCCGGTTGTTCCGGTGCACGGCGTTCCTGAGTTTCCTCTTCTTCACCGGCAGCGGATTCCGCTTCGTATTTCTCCGGCAGGCGGTAGCTCAGGGTACCGATTTCATCACCTTTACGGACACGGACCACACGGAAGTGCGGGGTTTCCATCTGGTTGTTCGGCACGATAATCACGCTGACACCGGCCTGACGTGCTTCAATCGCACTGACAGCCTGGCGTTTTTCGTTCAGCAGATAAGAGGCGACCGGTACCGGCACAATTGCATGTACCTGATGGGTATTCTCTTTCAGCGCTTCTTCTTCAATCAGACGCAGAATGGAGAGCGCCAGTGATTCGTTATCACGCACAGTCCCGGTGCCGCTGCATCGCGGACACACATGATGGCTTGATTCACCCAGTGACGGGCTCAGACGCTGACGGGACATCTCCAGCAGACCAAAGCGGGAAATGCGGCCAATCTGGATACGGGCGCGATCCTGACGGACAGCTTCGCGCATGCGGTTTTCCACTTCGCGCTGATGACGGACCGGGGTCATATCGATAAAGTCGATAACAATCAGGCCGCCGAGGTCACGCAGGCGCAGCTGGCGGGCGATTTCATCCGCCGCTTCCAGGTTGGTGTTAAAGGCAGTTTCTTCGATATCACCGCCGCGCGTTGAGCGGGAGGAGTTGATATCGATAGCAGTCAGGGCTTCGGTGGTGTCGATAACAATCGCACCGCCGGACGGCAGACGGACTTCGCGCTGGAAAGCGGATTCAATCTGCGACTCAATCTGATAGTGACTGAACAGCGGCACTTCGCCCTGATACAGTTTAATTTTGCTGGCAAAATCCGCACGGCCGATAGCAGTGATGTGCTTGCGTGCCAGTTCCAGAATTTTCGGGTTATCGATGAGGATCTCACCGATGTCCGGGCGCAGGTAATCACGAAACGCGCGGACGATAACATTACTTTCCTGATGGATCAGGAACGGTGCAGGGCGGCCTTCAGCAACTTTTTTGATGGCTTCCCAGTGCTTGATACGGTACTCGAGATCCCAGCGCAGGGCATCGGCTGATTTACCGACACCGGCGGTGCGGACAATCAGACCCATTCCATCCGGGATATCCAGGGCAGACAGGGCTTCTTTCAGCTCGGTGCGGTCATCCCCTTCGATACGGCGGGAGATCCCCCCGGCACGCGGGTTATTCGGCATCAGAACCAGATAGCTGCCGGCCAGGCTGATAAAGGTGGTGAGTGCAGCCCCTTTATTACCGCGCTCTTCTTTGTCCACCTGAACAATGACTTCCTGACCTTCTCTCAGGACATCTTTGATATTCGGGCGGCCGGAAGCGTGGTAATTAGCAGGGAAATACTCGCGGGCAATTTCTTTGACGGGAAGGAAACCGTGACGCTCTGCGCCATAGTCAACAAAAGCAGCTTCTAAACTCGGTTCAATACGGGTGATTTTCCCTTTATAGATGTTTGCTTTTTTTTGTTCGTGACCGGGGCTTTCGATATCCAGATCATACAAGCGCTGCCCGTCGACAAGGGCAACACGCAACTCTTCCTGCTGAGTTGCGTTGATTAACATTCTTTTCATTATAAGTTACTCAATTTTTTCATTTAATTAGTGCGCTGCGGGCAATTTCGTTGCTACCGGAACCGATGACCTCGTGGCTTTTACCGCACCGTCAGCCTCCCGGCTGTCGATCGTATAGAGGTGCAAATTGTGTCGGTGAGGTTCAGTCTTGTCTGAATCCCCGTTGCCGGCTGAAAATCACGTTTATACGCGATACCGGCCCGGTAAGCTGCAACCCGCAGCCCGCTGATTATCTGACCGGAAATAACGTCTTACGCCATTGCTGCGTTGTCATCGGTCAGACAAAGATAAAATATCTGTTTTGCCAAAATCGGCGCATGCATTATTCCATTGCCGGTGTGGTTATAGCAAGGTGACATTGCATGTTTCGGTGAAAATTATGCAGAAATTTGTTAATGACGTTAATCCTTGGTCTTTTTCCGGAAAAAATGGGAAAATAGCCGTGTAAAACATTGATGCACATTTGCCGCCTGTTTCACCGGAAAAATATACCGGTTTACGGAGCAACGGTTCAGAGGATAGCCCCCCGTTTCATGAAAACTGATAATCAGACAGTTCAATTTGTTGTTGTGTCCGGCGATGAAGCCGGCCAGCGTATTGATAATTTCCTGCTCGCGCGCCTTAAAGGAGTGCCGAAGAGCATGATTTACCGCATCATCCGTAAAGGGGAAGTGCGTGTCAATAAAGGCCGGATTAAGCCGGAATACAAAATCGCGGACGGGGACAGCATCCGTATCCCGCCGGTGCGTGTGGCTGAGAAAAACGATGCCCCGGTGTCGGCGAAACTGGATAAGGTTTCTGCACTCGCAGAGTGCGTATTGTATGAAGATGATCATATTCTGGTGATTAATAAACCGGCGGGTACGGCGGTACACGGCGGCAGCGGTCTGAGTTTCGGTGTGATTGAGGCGATGCGCGCACTGCGTCCGGAGGCGCGCTTCCTGGAACTGGTGCACCGGCTTGACCGCGATACTTCCGGTATTCTGCTGATCGCCAAAAAACGTTCCGCGCTGCGGGCACTGCATGAGCAGCTGCGTCTGAAACAGATGCAGAAAGATTATCTGGCACTGGTGCGCGGCCAGTGGCAATCTTCAGTAAAAGTGGTGCAGGCACCGCTGCTGAAAAATATTCTCCAGAGCGGCGAGCGCGTGGTGAAAGTCAGCCCGGAAGGCAAGCCATCGGAAACACGCTTTAAAGTGGAGGAGCGGTTTGAGGCTGCCACGCTGGTCAAAGCCAGTCCGGTCACCGGGCGCACACATCAGATTCGTGTGCACACACTGCATGCAGGGCATCCTATTGCCTTTGATAACCGTTACGGTGATGCGCAGTTTGATGCTCAGCTGAAAGGGACAGGGCTTAACCGGCTGTTTTTACATGCGGCGGCACTTGCCTTTACCCATCCGTCCACCGGCGAGGCGATGCGCCTTCAGGCACCGCTGGATGAAAAACTACGCCACTGCCTGACGGTACTGCGGTCGAAACAGGCAAAATAAGCAGAGAGCAGAAATAAAGAACCCGCGCAGAACGCGGGTTTTTTCTTATACAGAAGGTATTCTGCGGTTACTGCGGCTGTACACCGATAATCTTTGTGGTACAGCTCTGTGCAATCTCTCCGATCGCCTGAGAGTCCTGTTCGGTCAGCGCCTGACCTTTGCGGACCCGGTCATCCAGTTTTTCCAGCCCGTCTTTGCCGAATTTCGCCAGTGAGTTGTCATACACACACTCACAGACTGCCGGGACTTTGCTGCGGTTATCCGGGTTTTTCAGGTTGGTCACAGCGCCTTTTGTACAGTCGGCAACAAAGGTTGTTTTATCCGCCAGTGACGGGGCAGCCAGACCGGCAGCACTGAACAGCAGCGTTGCGGCAGCGATCATTTTCAGCTTCATGTCAGTTCCTCAGAATCATCGGATGCCCCGGCGTGTGTCAGCGGGGGATCCGCAGTGGGTTGTATCCGGCCTGAATCAGTAATTCTGTCAGACGGATCAGCGGTAAACCTATCAGTGTATTAGGGTCATCTCCCTGAAGTTTTTTAAATAAGGCGATTCCTAAACCTTCAGATTTAAAGCTTCCGGCACACTGATAGGGCGTTTCCGCCAGCAGATAGGCACGGATTTCTTCATCATCCAGTGTACGGAAATGCACACAGTAAGGTTCACATATCGTGTGATCTTCCCCGGTGGCACTGTTGTACAGGCTCAGCCCGGTATAAAAGGTGATGCACTGACCGGAAGCTTTGCGCAGTTGTGCAAAGGCGGCATCATAATGATGCGGCTTACCGGTGATTTCCCCGTCCAGCACACAGACCTGATCAGAGCCGATAATCAGGCTGTCAGGGTACTGCTGCGTTAATGAACGGGCCTTTTCGCGCGCCAGGCGCATGACCAGAGACTGCGCGTCTTCTGCCGGATGCGGGGTTTCATCCGTACCCGGGGCTGCGGATACAAACGGGATGCCGAGTTTTTCCAGCAGGGCTTTGCGGTACAGGGAGGTGGAGGCGAGAACCAGTGAGATCATAAATATTCCGAAAGTCGTGGTAAAAAGAATAAACTCATTCTAAACTATGCGCCGCTTATTGAGTGTATTTTTAGCGGGAAGGCAGGTTACCGCCCTCTTTGCTGTCTATATTTTCTTTGACTATATCGTCTTACGAATATAAGATGCGCGCCTTATGCAAAAGATAAAATTACCTCTGACTATTGATGCAAAGCGCGCCGCGCAGAAGCGTCTGGATTACCGGGGGTGCTATGCACCTGAGCAGGTTACGCGGTTAGCCGAATCGGTAGTCAGTGTGGACAGCGATGTTGATGTTGATTTGACGTTTGAAATCGATCCGCAGCGTCTGACAGTCATTAAGGGAACAGCAGAAACTGATGTTTCACTTGAGTGTCAGCGGTGTGGTAATATCTTCCCGCTTCATGTCCGCGCAACGTATTGTTTCAGCCCGGTTGTCAGCGATGAACAGGCTGAGGCATTACCGGAAGAGTATGAG
Organism: Morganella sp. HMSC11D09; assembly: GCF_001807955.1. Lineage (NCBI taxonomy): Bacteria > Pseudomonadati > Pseudomonadota > Gammaproteobacteria > Enterobacterales > Morganellaceae > Morganella > Morganella sp. HMSC11D09. The sequence goes on along the minus strand of NZ_KV791702.1, from coordinate 50,082 downwards.
CCAATTGACGTAAATGATTTTGGTGAGACAGATTTACTGGCAATGATTGAAGATGAATTAATTCTTTCTCTGCCTGTGGTTCCGGTACATGATTCTGAACACTGTGAAGTGTCCGACGCGGTGAAAGTCTTTGGTGAGCTTCCTCCGGAAGCAGAAAAGCCAAATCCGTTTGCCGCATTAGCCAGTTTAAAGAAAAGTACTTAAGGAGTAAGGTCAATGGCCGTACAACAAAATAAACCAACTCGTTCCAAACGTGGTATGCGTCGCTCTCATGACGCACTGTCAGCAACTCTGGTTTCTGTTGACAAAACCTCTGGTGAAACTCATCTGCGCCACCATGTGACCGCTGATGGTTACTACCGTGGTCGTAAGGTAATCAACAAGTAATCTGCTGCTTTTTAAGCACGTTGATATCTTGACTAATCTAACCATCGCGTTAGATGCCATGGGTGGGGATATCGGCCCCCATGTCACAGTGCCTGCCTCGCTGCAGGCACTGGCATCTAATCCAAAGCTCACCCTGTTGCTGGTCGGGCACCCTGACTCCATTTCTCCTCTGCTTGCAAACCAGAATGCTGAGCTGCTCAGTCGTCTGCGGGTGATCCCTGCCTATGAGACGATTGCCGGTGATGCCAAACCTTCTCAGGCTATCCGCCAGAGCAAAGGCACATCCATGCGTATCGCGCTGGAACTGGTGAAAGAGGGGGAGGCACAGGCGTGCGTCAGTGCCGGAAACACCGGGGCGCTGATGGGGCTGGCAAAACTGATGCTGAAATCGATTGAAGGCATCGAGCGTCCTGCACTGATGACCGTGGTGCCGAATCAGAAGAAAGGCAAAACGGTGCTGCTTGATCTGGGCGCAAATGCGGAGTGCAGCAGTGAGATGCTGGTGCAGTTTGCTGTTATGGGCGCGGTGATGGCAGAAGATGTGGCCGGGATCCCGCATCCGCGTGTGGCATTACTGAACATCGGCGAAGAAGAAACCAAGGGACTCGACAATATCCGCGAAGCAGCCACTGTGCTGAAATCGATACCGGACATCAATTATATCGGCTATGCGGAAGGCAACGAACTGCTGACCGGTAAAACCGATGTGCTGGTCTGTGACGGCTTCGCGGGTAACGTTACCCTGAAAACCATGGAAGGGGTGATTCGTGTGATCCTTTCTATGTTTAAATCACAAAATGAAGGCAAATCCTCATCTCTGCTGTACAAACTTGTGAAGAAAGTGGTGACAAAATGGCTGAATAAACGCTTCAGCCACCTGAACCCCGACCAGTATAACGGTGCTTCTCTGTTAGGATTACGCGGCATTGTGATTAAGAGTCACGGTGCGGCGAATGTAAGTGCATTCAACGCTGCCATAACGCAGGCGGTTCAGACTGTTGAAAAGCAGGTGCCTGAACGAATCGCATCCCGTCTCGCTATGGTATTACCCAAGAGTAACTAACTAATATGTATACGAAAATTTTAGGAACCGGGAGCTATCTTCCTGCACAAATCCGCACAAATGCTGATCTGGAAAAAATGGTCGACACAACCGATGAGTGGATTGTTACTCGTACGGGTATCCGTGAGCGCCGTCTGGCCGGTGATGATGAAACCGTTGTTACAATGGGCCACCAGGCAGCACTGAACGCACTGGATATGGCGGGTATTCCTGCCGGTGATATCGATCTGATTGTTGTGGGCACCACTTCTTCCACGCACGGTTTCCCGAGCGCGGCCTGTGAAATCCAGAAACTGCTGGGCATTGACAGCTGCATCTCTTTTGATGTGGCGGCGGCATGTGCCGGTTTCAGCTATGCCATCAGTGTGGTGGATCAGTTCATTAAAACCGGGATGGCGAAAAAAGCCCTGGTGATCGGTTCGGATGTGCTGGCGAAAACGCTGGATCCGGCAGATCGCGGTACGGTTATCCTGTTTGGTGACGGCGCAGGTGCTTTTGTGGTTGAAGCCTCAGAAGAGCCGGGCATTCTCTCCACCCATTTACATGCAGACGGCCGCTACGGCGACCTGCTGACATTACCGAATAAAGATCGCAAAGACAGCGAAAAACCGGCGTACCTGACAATGGCAGGTAACGAAGTATTCCGTGTGGCGGTCCGTGAATTAGCCAACGTCGTTGAAGAAGCGCTGGTGGCGAACAATATTGATAAATCAGAACTCGACTGGCTGGTACCGCATCAGGCAAACCTGCGCATTATCAGTGCCACAGCAAAAAAATTAAATATGGGCATGGATAAAGTGGTGGTTACCCTGGATCGTCACGGCAACACCTCTGCAGCCTCTGTACCGACTGCATTCGACGAAGCGGTTCGTGACGGGCGCATCAAACGCGGTCAGCTGATTCTGATTGAAGCCTTCGGCGGCGGTTTTGCCTGGGGTTCTGCATTAATTCGTTTTTAATTTTTCAGGAAGCTAAATCATGTCTGCATATGCAATGGTATTTCCGGGACAGGGTTCTCAGTCAGTCGGTATGCTGGCGGACCTCGCGGCAAATTTTCCGGTCGTTGAGGCAACCTTTGCCGAAGCATCCGCTGAACTGGGCTACGATTTATGGGCACTCGTTCAGAACGGGCCGGAAGAAGAACTGAATAAAACCTGGCAGACCCAGCCTGCACTGCTGGCGGCCTCTGTGGCCATCTGGCGTGTCTGGCAGGAAAAAAACGGCGCCATGCCTGCCATGATGGCCGGTCACAGCCTGGGGGAATACTCCGCGCTGGTGTGTGCCGGTGTGATGGATTTTAAAGAAGCTATCAAACTGGTGGAATTACGCGGCCGCCTGATGCAGGAAGCTGTTCCGGCCGGTACCGGGGCAATGTATGCCATCATCGGTCTGGACAATGATGCTATCGCCAGAGCCTGTGAAGAAGCTGCACAAGGTCAGGTCGTATCACCGGTTAACTTTAACTCGCCGGGCCAGGTGGTTATCGCCGGTGAGAAAGACGCCGTTGAGCGTGCCGGGGCATTATGTAAGGAAGCCGGAGCAAAACGTGCGCTGCCGTTGTCGGTCAGTGTGCCGTCACATTGTGCATTAATGAAGCCGGCTGCTGATAAATTAGCCGTTGCGCTAAAAAATATCACATTTAATACACCAATCTTTTCTGTTGTGAACAATGTTGATGTTAAGATAGAGACTTCCGCCGATGCAATTCGTGATGCATTAGTCCGTCAGCTTTATAATCCGGTGCGCTGGACAGAAACTGTTGAGTTTATGGCCGCGCAGGGTATTGAAGATCTGCTGGAAGCAGGGCCGGGCAAAGTACTGACCGGGCTGACTAAGCGTATTGTGAAAACATTAACATCATCTGCTGTCAATGATATGTCATCATTGGAAACAGCACTTGAAAATCGCTGAGGTTGAGATGAGCTTTGAAGGCAAAATTGCCCTTGTCACCGGTGCGAGCCGCGGAATCGGCCGTGCAATTGCTGAGAAATTAGCAGCACGTGGTGCAACTGTGATTGGTACTGCGACCAGCGAAAGCGGTGCGGCTGCTATAAGTGAATACTTAGGCGCAAAGGGTAAAGGCCTTGCCCTGAACGTGACCGACAGCGCATCCATTGACCATGTATTAGAAAATATTCGCGCTGAGTTTGGCGAAATTGATATTTTGGTTAATAATGCAGGTATCACACGTGACAACTTACTGATGCGTATGAAAGACGATGAGTGGCAGGATATCCTCGACACTAACCTTTCATCCGTATTCCGTCTGTCCAAAGCGGTTATGCGCGCCATGATGAAAAAACGTTGCGGGCGCATCATCACCATCGGTTCTGTTGTCGGAACGATGGGGAACGCCGGACAGGCTAACTATGCGGCGGCGAAAGCCGGGCTGATTGGTTTCAGTAAATCACTCGCCCGTGAAGTCGCGTCGCGCGGCATCACCGTCAACGTCGTTGCCCCGGGTTTTATCGAAACCGATATGACTCGTGCATTGACAGACGACCAGCGTGCAGGCATTTTATCTCAGGTTCCTGCTAACCGTTTGGGTGATGCTGAAGAGATTGCCAGTGCTGTAGCCTTCTTAGCTTCTGATGAAGCGGCTTACATCACAGGCGAGACATTGCATGTCAATGGTGGCATGTACATGATTTAATGTTTGAGCTAACCATTTGCTGTTTTTGTGTAAACACACGCAAAAGTGAGTATTTATATGGTTAGACCAGCCGGGATTGGGTTGCATCTTTTCCTGTATTTTATAAACTACGAAAACCATCGCATATAGCGAGTTTTGATAGGAAATTTAATAGTATGAGCGCTATCGAAGAACGTGTTAAGAAAATCATCGTTGAACAACTGGGTGTTAAAGAGGAAGAAGTAAAAAACGAAGCTTCATTCGTTGATGACTTAGGCGCTGATTCTCTTGACACAGTTGAGCTGGTGATGGCTCTGGAAGAAGAGTTCGACATCGAAATCCCAGACGAAGAAGCAGAAAAAATCACAACTGTACAGGCTGCTATTGACTACGTTGAGAACGCAGGCAAGTAAGCATCCCTCATGTCCAGGCGGTCACCCGACCGCCTTGTTTCTTTTATTTTCCCCCCCGGAGGATAAGCGTGTCTGAGCGTCGTGTAGTCGTGACCGGACTTGGCATGTTATCTCCTGTCGGTAATACAGTCGATTCATCCTGGAAAGCTGTGTGTGCCGGGCAGAGTGGTATCAGCCTGATTGATCATTTTGACACCTCTAACCATGCGACCAAATTCGCAGGTATGGTAAAAGATTTCAATCACGAAGATTTTAATATTTCGCGCAAAGATGCCCGGAAGATGGATCTCTTCATTCAATACGGTATTGCAGCCGGTATCCAGGCAATTGCGGATTCCGGAATCGAAGTAACAGAAGCCAATGCAACCCGTATCGGAGCTGCGATTGGTTCTGGTATTGGTGGTCTCGGACTGATTGAAGAAAACTGCAGCTCTCTGGCTGCCGGCGGCCCGCGTAAAGTGAGCCCGTTCTTTGTTCCCTCAACTATCATCAATATGGTTGCCGGACACTTAAGTATTATGTACGGCCTGCGCGGACCAAGCATTTCCATTGCCACTGCCTGTACATCCGGCGTGCATAACATTGGTCATGCTGCCCGGATCATCGCTTACGGTGATGCGGATGTGATGGTTGCCGGTGGTACTGAAAAAGCCAGCACACCATTAGGTGTTGCCGGGTTCGGTGCTGCGCGTGCCTTATCCACCAATAATGACAATCCTCAGGGCGCAAGCCGTCCGTGGGATAAAGATCGTGACGGGTTTGTGCTCGGTGACGGTGCCGGTATGCTGGTGCTGGAAGAGTACGAACACGCGAAAAACCGCGGTGCGAAAATCTATGCGGAACTGGTCGGTTTCGGGATGAGCAGCGATGCTTATCACATGACATCACCACCGGAAAACGGTGACGGTGCCGCACTGGCCATGGCAAATGCGATTCAGGATGCAGGCATTCCTGCTGACAGCATCGGCTATATCAATGCGCACGGCACATCCACCTCTGCGGGTGATGTGGCGGAAGCGAAAGCCGTTGAAACGGTATTTGGTGAAGGAACCAACGTTCTGGTCAGTTCCACCAAATCCATGACTGGTCACCTGCTGGGTGCGGCCGGTGCAGTGGAATCCATTTTCACCATTCTGGCACTTCGTGATCAGATTGTACCGCCGACCATCAACCTGGATAATCAGGATGAAGCGGTCTGCAAACTCGACTTTGTACCGGGCAAAGCCCGCAAAGTGGAAGGTATGGAATACGCACTCTGTAACTCTTTCGGCTTCGGCGGCACCAACGGTTCCCTGATTTTCCGTAAGATCTGAGTCTGTTTTCTGAGAGAAAAGCGCCTGACGGCGCTTTTTTTTTACCTGACGGGTGACGCTATCGCAGTTTTGCACAAAAATCACAGCTGTACTATTATACAGGTCTGTCCGCATACTGAGTGACGGTTAAATAATAACCGTTAAAACAATGAGTTGGCTATGACACAACAGACGCATTACTGGGTCAATGGTGTACCGCAGCACACCATTGCGATTTCTGATCGCAGTGTGCAGTTTGGTGACGGCTGTTTTACCACGATGCGCATTGTGAACAGCAAACCGTCGCTGCTTTCACGTCACCTGCACCGGCTCCGCAGTGGTTGTGCCGGGCTGGGGCTGACACCGCCGGATGACGCGCTGCTGCCCCAGTGGATAATGCAGGCCGCAGAGGGTACAGCGGATGGTGTGCTGAAAGTGATTGTTTCCGCTGGTGAGCAGGGACGCGGTTATCTGCGTGCGGATGTACCGCCGCTGGTGATCCTGATCCGCTCCGCATATCCGGAAAGCTATCCGGTATTGCAGGAGCGCGGGTTATCGGTGGTGAAAAGCCAGGTGCCATTGTCGGTCAATCCGTATCTGGCCGGTATCAAACACCTGAACCGGCTGGAGCAGGTGCTGATCCGCCGTTATACGGCAGAACAGCAGGCCGATGAAGCCATTGTCTGTGATACTGACGGCCTTCTGACCGAAGGCTGCAGCGCCAATCTGTTCTGGCGCTGCGGCGATGATGTGTTTACCCCGTCACTGAGCAAATGTGGTGTGGCCGGTGTGATGCGCGCGCATATCATGGATGTGCTGAAAGGCAGCCGTTACCGCTGTTATGAAACCGAACGTTTTCCGCAGGTGCTGGCAAAAGCGGATGAAGTGATTATGTGCAACGCGCTGATGCCGGTCATGCCGGTCAATGATATCCGCGCGGATGCCCGTCATCACTGGCATTATACCTCCCGCTCGCTCTTTACCTGGCTTTTGCCGCACTGTCCGGCAGCAATACCCTGAATTAACAGAGTTAATGACTGATGAAAAAAACACGGATTTTCCTTGTGACATTTTTGGTGCTGCTCGCAGTTGCGGGCGGCGTGGCGTACTGGCTTTATCATCAGGTGAACGCATTTTCCGGACAAAAAATTTCTGTCACTGAAGAAACCATTTTCACCATTCCGCCGGGCACCGGTCGTGTGGCGCTGGAGAAAAAACTGGCGGAAAGCGGGATTATCCCGGAATCACACAATTATGACTGGCTGCTGCAACTGGAGCCGGATCTGGCAAAAATCAAAGCCGGTACTTACCGACTGACGCCGGATATGACGGTCAAAAGCATGCTGCAACTGTTTGTCAGCGGTAAAGAGGCACAATTTAGTATCCGTTTTGTTGAGGGCAGTAAATTAGCGGACTGGCAGAAAATCTTGTCAGAAGCCCCTTACCTGAAACAGACCCTCGCGGATTTACCGGCAGATAAACTGACAGAAATGCTCGGCCTGCCGGCCGGCAGCCACCTGGAAGGGCGTTTCTACCCGGATACCTATCTCTATACAGCCGGAACAGAAGACACGCAAATCCTGAAGCGGGCACATCAGCAGATGGAAACCAAACTCGCGGCAGCCTGGAAGACCCGTAATACCGACTTACCGTATGCGGATCCGTATGAAATGCTGATTATGGCCTCGCTGATTGAAAAAGAGACCGGCGTGGACGGTGAACGTAAAAAAGTGGCGTCGGTCTTTATGAACCGGCTGAAACTGAAAATGCGCCTGCAAACCGACCCGACGGTAATTTACGGCATGGGTGAGCGTTATCAGGGCACGATTTACCGCAGCGACCTGGTGCGGGTAACGCCGTATAATACGTATCAGATTGACGGCATGCCGCCGACACCTATCGCCATGCCGGGCAGTGCCTCGCTGGATGCGGCAGCCAAACCGGACACCACGGGTTACCTTTACTTTGTCGCGGACGGCAAAGGCGGACATGTATTTACCACGAATCTGCGGGATCACAACCGGGCGGTTGCGGATTACCGTAACGGATTAAAAAAACAATGACAGGCAAATTTATTGTAATTGAAGGGCTTGAAGGTGCCGGAAAAACCACGGCACGTCAGGTGATTGTTGATACGTTGCGTGAAAACGGCATCACTGACCTGGTCTATACCCGTGAGCCGGGCGGCACACCGCTGGCAGAAAAGCTGCGCACCCTGATTAAAGACGGAATCGACGGCGAAACGGTTACTGATAAAGCGGAAGTACTGATGTTATATGCCGCGCGTATTCAGCTGGTGGATAATGTTATCAAACCGGCACTGGCGCGCGGACAATGGGTGATCGGCGACCGTCATGATCTCTCCTCTCAGGCCTATCAGGGCGGCGGACGCGGTATCGACCGCAAACTGATGGAGTCACTGCGTGATACCGTACTGGGGGATTTTTATCCTGATTTCACCCTGTATCTCGATCTGCCGCCGGAAACCGGCCTGGCCCGCGCCCGCAGCCGGGGCGAGCTGGACAGAATCGAACAGGAATCACTGGATTTCTTCCGCCGCACCCGGGCCCGTTATCTGGAGCTGGCTGAATCCGATCCGCGCATTGTAACCGTTGATGCTTCGCAATCAATAGATAACGTCCATCAATCAATCCGCACTGCCGTACTGAACTGGCTGGCACAGCAGGAAGAGGCGTAATGAACTGGTATCCGTGGCTTAATCCGGTTTACCGCCAGCTGGCAACCGCGTGGATGTCCGGTCAGGGGCATCATGCTCTGCTGCTGTACGGTATGCCCGGCACCGGCACTGATGAGCTGGCCTATGCCCTGACACGGCTGCGGATGTGTCAGCAGCCGCAGGGCATCAAAAGCTGCGGGGAGTGCCACAGCTGTAAACTGATGCTGGCAGGCACCCATCCGGATTTTTATCTGCTGCAGCCGGAAAAGGGTAAATCCGCCACCGGGATTGATGCTGTGAGAGCCGTGACAGAAAAACTGTATGAGCACGCCCAGCAGAGTGGTGCCAAACTGGTGCATATTCCGCAGGCGGAACTGCTGACCGAAGCAGCCGCCAACGCCTTACTGAAAACCCTGGAAGAGCCGACAGAGAATACCTGGTTTGTGTTACAGAGCCTGCGGGCGGAGCAGTTGCTGCCGACACTGCGCAGCCGCTGTTTTGCTTATCATCTGGCACCGCCGTCAGCGGAGACCGGTTTACAGTGGTTACAGCGCGAGCATCCGCCGTCTGATGCGGTGTCGCGGCAGACTGCGCTGAATCTTTGCCACAATGCCCCGGCGGCGGCACTGTCACTGCTGACCACCGCTGACTGGCAGAACCGGCTGAATCTGTTTACCCGGCTGGCAGAATCCGTGCGCAGCGGGGATTTTCTGTCGCTGTTATCTGAACTGAATCATCAGGATGCGGAAAAGCGCATCAGCTGGCTGACCACCCTGTTTATGGATGCGGTAAAATATCAGCAGAATATGGCACCTGCCTGTCTGAATCAGGACCAGTCTGCTCTGATTGCACAACTGGCAGCGCATTACAGCAGTGCACACTTACTGAATGCAGCGGAAAGCTGGCTGACCTGCCGCCACCGGCTGATGACCATCACCGGCGTGAATCAGGAACTGCTGCTGACAGAACAATTGTTACACCAGGAAACCCTGTTTTCTGCATCACCTAATTTAAAATAATGAGTTAATTATGTTTTTAGTAGATTCCCACTGCCACCTCGATTGCCTTGATTATGAAAAAAAGCATGAAAGTGTGGATGATGTTATGCAAAAGGCCGCGCAGCGAGATGTGAAATACGCACTGGCGGTGGCGACAACCCTGCCGGGTTACACAAAAATGCGCGAGCTGATTGGTGAGCGCCCGGATGTGGCCTTTTCCTGTGGTATTCATCCGCTGAATCTGGATGAGCCGTATGATTTCACACAGCTGCGTGAACTGGCGGCGGATAAACGGGTGGTGGCCCTCGGCGAAACCGGGCTGGATTACTACTATCAGAAAGAGAATGCCGCGCTTCAGCGTGAGGTTTTCCGCGAGCATATCCGTATCGGACGTGAGCTGAATAAACCGGTGATTGTGCACACCCGGGATGCCCGTGAGGATACCCTGGCGATTATCCGCGAAGAACAGGCCGGGGAGTGCGGCGGCGTGTTACACTGCTTTACCGAAGACAAAGAGACGGCATCAGCGCTGCTGGATGAAGGTTTTTATATCTCCTTTTCCGGCATCGTGACGTTCCGCAATGCGGAGCAGATCCGCGAAGCCGCCCGCATTGTCCCGCTGGATCGCATTCTGGTGGAAACCGATTCGCCGTATCTGGCCCCGGTACCGTTTCGCGGTAAAGAGAACCAGCCCGCGTATGTGCGTGATGTGGCGGAGTATATGGCTGTATTAAAAGGGGTGAGCGTTGAGGCGCTTGCTGAGATCACCACTGACAATTTCTGCCGTCTGTTTCAGGTGTCTGTCCGGTAAATCCGCACACATCTGTCAGGCTGATTAATTACAGGAGCAGGTTATGGCCGAAGAAACTATTTTCAGTAAAATTATTCGTCGTGAAATTCCGTCTGATATCGTCTATCAGGATGACAGCGTGACGGCGTTCCGGGATATTTCCCCGCAGGCACCGACACATATTCTGATTATTCCCAACCATCTTATTCCTACTGTGAATGATGTTACGCCGGAAGATGAACAGGTTCTGGGTCATATGATCACGGTCGCGGCCAAAATCGCACAGCAGGAAGGTATTGCGGATGACGGCTACCGCCTGATCATGAACTGTAACCGCCACGGCGGACAGGAAGTGTTCCATATTCATATGCATCTGGTCGGCGGCCATCATCTGGGGCCGATGCTGGCGAAATAACCGGCTGACAGGAGAACGGTGATGAAACGTCTTTTATGTGTGATAGCGTCAGTCTGGCTGCTCGCCGGGTGTCCTTCAACGGCACCGGTAACACCCCCGGTACCGGTGGGTACCGTAACACCGCCGCCGGATACCACGCCGCCGCCACTGCCGCTGCCGCCGCCGGATACGGTGCCGGTTCCGCCGAAAATGAAAAAAATCGAGTGGGAACAGAGTATTACACCACTGGTTAATCAGATGGTTCACAGCGACGGCGTGAATCAGGGCCGTACGCTGCTGGTGAATAAAGTCGGTAATAAAACCAACAGCAGCCTGCAGACCAGCGTTGCGACCGGTGCGCTGATGAATACCATCGGAAAAACCGGAGTACTGAATGTGATCCCGGCCGGTGCGGTCAGCAGTGCCATGTCGGTGCTGGGTATGGGTGATAACGATACACTGACCCTGCGCAGCAAAGCTATCGGTCTGGCGCGTTATCTGAATGCCGACTATGTGCTGTACAGCGTGGTGACCGGTACCCGTGATGCCCGTCAGATGGAGATGCAACTGATGTCTGTCAGCAGCGGTGAAATCATCTGGTCCGGTAAGGGCGCGGTGCTTGAGCAGTAACCGCGCGTTACTGTTATGCCTCGCTGAACACTTTCCCGCACTGCCTGCCGCCGGCTGGACAATCCGTCCGCTGAACGGGCTGACGCGGGAAAGTGTCAGTATTGAACAAAAAGGTGTATCTCTGATTGGCAGAGCACAGACCGTGCACAGTGCGGATATCGGTGTCAGCCGTCAGAAAGAGGCGCGTATCCTGCACCGGCTGCGTGACAGCGGTCTTGCTCCGCGCGTGGCCGGGTTCAGCCACGGCTGGCTGCTTTTGTACCGGGTGGAGGGTGAAACACTGCCGCCGGAACGGATACAGCAACCGGATTTTATTCCGCAGCTGGCGGCGCTGGTCAGCAATCTGCATAATCAGCCGCTTACCGGGTATCGTCTGCCGCTCAAAGCGCAGGCAGACCGCCACTTTCACCTGACCGACAAACGCCGCCGCACCCCGCAGCTGTTGCGTATTCATCGTCACTTTATGCGCGAAGCAGAGCCTCAGCCGCTGAAACTGGCGCCTGCACATATGGATATCCACCCCGGCAACATTGTGACGGCGGCAGGGGAACTGCATCTGATTGACTGGGAATATGCTGCTGATACCGATATCGGTCTGTCTCTCGCCACACTTTTTCGTGCCAATCACTGGTCACTGACGTTAATTCACACTTTTCTGCGTTATTATTCTGCTTATCACTGTCCGCAGCGCGTACTGGCGCAGACCTGCCGCTGGCAGGCACGGGCAGATTATATGATGGTTATGTGGTTCGAGAGCCGCTGGGGACAAACCGGCGACCCGCAGTTTCTGCAATACCCGGCCGCGCTGAAAGCCGCCGCCGGGCTCAGGTAAATACAACGAGGTTTCACCATGGGTCCTGTAATGTTAGATGTTGAAGGGTATGAGCTGGACAGCGAAGAGCGCGAGATCCTGCGCCACCCTTCAGTCGGGGGAGTGATTCTCTTTACCCGTAATTTCCATGACACGGCACAGCTGCGGGAACTGACGCGGCAGATCCGTGAAGCCACCCGCGACAACCGGGTTGTGATTGCGGTTGACCAGGAGGGCGGCCGCGTCCAGCGGTTTAAAGATGGCTTTACCCGCCTGCCGGCGGCACAGTCTTTTGCACAGTTTAATGACCTGCTCACCGGCTCTGCGCTGGCGGAAGAGGCGGGCTGGCTGATGGCGGCGGAAATGATCGCTATGGATATTGATATCAGTTTCGCGCCGGTGCTGGATCTGGGGCACGGCAGCGCGGCTATCGGCTCACGCGCGTTCCATGAGGACGGCGACATTGCGGCGCAGATGGCGGAACGCTTTGTGCGCGGTATGCGCAGTGCCGGGATGTCGAGCACCGGTAAACACTTCCCGGGGCACGGCGCAGTCAGTGCGGATTCTCACAAGGAAACGCCGCGTGATGAGCGCGACCCGGCGGTGATCCGTGGTAAAGACATGGCGATTTTCCGCGAATTTATCCAGCGCGGCCTGCTTGATGCTGTGATGCCCGCACATGTGATCTACACACAGATTGATGATCGTCCGGCGAGCGGTTCATCTTACTGGCTGAAATCGGTGCTGCGTCAGCAACTCGGGTTTGACGGGGTGATTTTCTCGGATGACCTGTCAATGGAAGGGGCGGCGGTGATGGGCGGCTATGCAGAGCGTGGTCAGGCATCACTGGATGCGGGCTGCGATATGATCCTGGTCTGTAATAACCGCAGAGGTGCTGTGACTATCCTTGATAATTTGCCTGTTATCACGGCACAACGTATTGATAAGTTGTATCATCGGGGTAAAGGTTATGATCTGACCGAACTGCAGCGCAGTGAGCGCTGGCAGCAGGCGAACAAAACCCTATCCGTATTACACGAACAATGGCAGGAGCGAGCATGATTATTTATCTTCATGGATTTGATTCAACCAGCCCGGGCAATCATGAAAAAGTGATGCAGCTGAAATTTGCGGATCCGGATGTCCGTTTTATCAGTTACAGCACGCTTCATCCGCGTTATGACATGAAATATCTGCTGACCGAAGTGGATAAAGCGGTAAAACAGAGCGAAGGACCGGCCATTGTGCTGGGCGTGGGTCTGGGGGGCTTCTGGGCTGAGCGTGTCGGATATCTGTGCGGGATCCGCCAGGTGATGGTGAACCCTAACCTGTTCCCGTATGAAAATATGGAAGGCAAAATCGACCGCCCGGAAGAGTATCTGGATATCATGACCAAGTGTATCTCGGATTTCCGCGAACTGAACCGGCAGAACTGTCTGGTGCTGTTGTCCCGCAATGATGAGGCGCTGGATAACCAGCGTGCGCATGACACGCTGTCACCGTACTATCAGGTTATCTGGGATGAAGAACAGACCCACAAGTTTAAGGATCTGTCCCGTCATCTGCAGGAAATCAAAGGGTTTAAAACCGCGTTTAAAAAAGCCTGATATCACCGCCTCTCTGTAAAACGGCCGCGCCTGCGGAAGGCGCGGTATTTTTTCCTCTGCAACTGAAGCGATTCCCGTCTCAAATCTGCCTCTCCTGTGATCTTTCTCTTACGTATCTTTCCGGTCATTGCGTTACATCAATAACTTTCTGGTGCTGAATCAGCAAGATAACAGGCTTTTTTCATCTGCTGTCACGAAAAGTTAATCCGGTGATTAAAGAAAGCATCAGAGGTAAACCAAAAGTAAAATAGTTTTGTTAAATTTAAAATAATGTTTGCATTTTTCCGCCGGATTACCCAGAATTTGATTATGATCAAATATGGTATGACCAAATTACCTGTTGTGGTATACCATGGTGTGACACGATTCAGTTTTATCTGATGTTATCTCACTGTTTTTCCTGAAGAGCCCTGAGATAACGTTAGATTATTTTTCAGAGGATGTTATGACTACACCGAATACGAAGATTGTGATTATCGGCGGTGGCGCAGGCGGGCTGGAACTGGCAACGCAACTCGGCCACAAATTAGGTAAGAAGAAAAAAGCGGAAATCACTCTGGTCGATCGCAACAGCAGCCACCTGTGGAAACCGCTGTTACACGAAGTGGCGACCGGTTCTCTGGATGACGGCGTGGATGCCCTGAGCTACCTGGCGCATGCCCGCAATCACTATTTCAATTTCCAGCTGGGGTCAATGACCGGGCTGGATCGCGACAGTAAAAATATCACCCTGGCGGAAATCCGTGACAACAACGGTGATCTGCTGGTACCGGAGCGTGAGCTGGATTATGACATTCTGGTGATGGCGCTGGGCAGTACCTCCAACGATTTCGGCACACCGGGGATCAAAGAAAACTGTATCTTCCTCGACAGCCCGTCACAGGCAAACCGCTTCCATAATGAGATGCTGAACCTGTTCCTGAAATACTCCGCCAGCCACGGCGAAGGCGACAAAGTGAATATCGCGATTGTCGGCGGCGGGGCGACAGGAGTGGAACTGTCAGCGGAACTGTATAATGCCGTTGAGCAGCTTCACAGCTACGGTTTTAAAGGCCTGAATACCGATGCACTGAATGTGACGCTGGTGGAGGCGGGTGAGCGTATTCTGCCTGCTCTGCCGCCGAAAATTGCCGGTGCCGCTCACCAGGAGCTCACCAAACTGGGTGTGCGTGTGATGACGCAGACCATGGTCACCAGCGCCGATGAATCCGGCCTGAACACCAAAGACGGCGAGCATATCACGGCGAGCCTGATGGTCTGGGCGGCAGGTATCAAAGCGCCTGATTTCCTGAAAGAGATTGGCGGGCTGGAAACCAACCGTATTAATCAGCTGGTGGTCAAACCAACACTCCAGACCACCCGTGATGACGCAATTTTCGCTATCGGTGACTGCTCATCCTGCCCGAAAAAAGAGGGCGGATTTGTTCCGCCGCGCGCGCAGTCAGCACATCAGATGGCGACCCGCTGCTATCACAACATCCTTGCGGTACTCAATGATAAGCCGCTGAAGGATTATGTGTTTAAAGATCACGGCTCACTGGTTTCCCTCTCCCGGTTCAGTACGGTCGGGAGCCTGATGGGTAACCTGATGCGCGGGAATATGATGATTGAAGGGCGTATTGCCCGTGTGATGTATATTTCTCTGTATCGTATGCATCAGATTGCGCTGCACGGTTATATTAAAACCGGGCTGATGATGCTGGTTGGCGGTATAAACCGGATTATCCGTCCGCGGCTGAAATTACATTAATTGATCTTCCCCAAAAATGACGCTTCCGGGCGTCATTTTTTATAATAATAAACCCTGCTCAGAACAGGGAAATATACATTGTACAGATTTGATATAAAGCCGGAAAATGCATTATTTAACAGGAGTTCAGTATCATCACTAACAGATAATTCCGGTGGTAATGAACAAAATAAGGCAGATACTGCTCTTTATTAATTATTGTTGATCGTTGTCAGTACACACACAGTCAGGTTGAATTAATAAATTACAGGGACAGAATTATTGTTTCATCATTATTATTTAACTTTTATTTAGCGGTGCTGTGGGAATATAGTCCGGTAAGATTAATCGTTAAAAATAAAACCGGGTTTGATAGGAATAATCCCAATTATTACCGCTGGATATTTATATAATTTGACAATGAATAAAAATGAACGAAAACCATTATCACGAATAACATTCACAGGGCTTGTGCTTCTGTTTGTTATTTTTGCGGTAATCATTTCTTTTGCTGTGACAAAGAATAAACATCCCGCTGTTGCTGAGGTTCTCTCATCCGAACCTATCATGGCAACGGTGCCTGTACGCCATGAATACTGTGACCTGACAACCATGCCGGGTCCGTACAAGCGTGAACTCCTGGATATCGTCCACCCGACTGAGCAGGTCTGCACCCCGTACCTGCTGTATGAAACCCTGCTGCATGCACCGAAGGTGTACGGTGGCCCGACATACCGCTCCTGTACGACGGCATACACCTATGAGCACCGGATTGTCGGCTATGATGTGGTGTATAGAATCAATGACACCGTCGGTAAGGTCAGAATCAATTATAATCCGGGTGATGTCATGCCGGTGGATAATACCGGGCGGCTGATCATTTTACCCGGGCTGAATACAGTAAAATAAAGTGTGTTACAGACAAAAAATAAGAATACCGGTTTATGTCATAAACCGGTATTCACCACGTTTTTTATTTAATGTAACCGGAAATTAAACCCAGCCCTTCTGACGAAACTGCTTTAATACCGCCACAAATTGCTGCATCTCTTCCGGCGTGCCTAATGTCAGGCGGCTCCAGCCGGTTACCGGCGGAAATTCACGGCCGACCATTATATGGTTTTCTTTCATCCGCTGCTGATAGGTTTTTACATCTCCGGTCACCTTATGGAAGATGAAATTAGCCTGTGAGGGCGCATAAGGCAGATTTAATTCCTTCAGTGCGGCAACCACAATTTCCCGTGAAACATCCGTTGAATGGCGGCTGTAATCAATAAACGGTTTATCATTCAGGGATACCAGTGCGGAAACTGCACCTGCTATATTAGTATTATCGATAGAATTGAAAATATTTACCTGTTCCGTTACTGCCGGTACGGAAATACCGTAACCGACACGAAGCCCGGCCAGGGCAAATATTTTCGAGAAAGTGCGTGTCACGATAATATTGGATTTTCCGGCAGCCACCCATTCAACCGCACTTTTAAATTGCGGATCAGACACAAATTCCGCATATGCCTCATCAATAATAAAATTCTGCTGCGGCGGTGCCTGGTTTACCCACTGTGCGAGTTGTGATGCCGGGGTGATCATAGCGGTCGGGTTATTCGGGTTACAGATATAGATAACGGAATGACCGGCAAAGTTATCGGCGATCGCCTGCATGGCTGTGAGGTCGAAAGAGAGATCGGCTTTCAGCGGCACTTTGACAATATTGACGCCCAGCGGCTCAGCATACAGTTCGGCATAATTGAATGTCGGATCCGGCACAATCAGCTGCACCGGCTGCTGTTTTTTCTGTGCATCCGCCACCAGCATCTGCACAGCCGCCTGAATGGTTTCCGAGGAACCATTTCCGAGGCTGATGTGTTCCGGTGTCAGTGAGAAATGCGCGGCAATCTGCTCAATCAGCGCTTCGCGGGCAGCATCCGGATAGCGGAACGCGCCGGGAAGGGCATCAATAATCGCCTGACGGGCTTTCGGAGACATCCCCAGTGAGTTTTCATTGAAGTTCAGCAGCAACGGATTTTCCGCGCTGAGCGGCGCTGCTTTGGCAGCTGGTGAGACAGTACCGGTGGCGGCTTGACTGGTGGTGACCAGAGAGGCGGCGGTTAATCCGCCGAGCGCGATCCCTGTTGATTTCAGAAACGAACGACGATCCATAGTATTTACCCTGTTGTTGTCATTATATTTTGGTAAATACTAACCGAACTAATAATCACCTTGCAAATTAATATTCACAATAAATGGATTTTTATTCATTTTTAAGGTGCCGGCCGAAACCGGCACCTGACATAGAGGATGTTGTACGTTATAGCGGATGGACGGCAAACGCGGTCAGTAAATCCGCGACGAACTCAATGCGTTTGGTGCGGTCGGTCAGGTCACAGATAAATTTCAGTTTTGACGGGCCGTCCAGCCGGTACTGTTTCGGGTTATTTTGCAACAGCCCGATAAGATACGCGGGGTCGACATGATTTTTCTCACTGAACTCAACAAAACCGCCTTTCTCCTGCGCCTCAATCCGGCGGATCCCCAGTTCCTGTGCCTGTAAACGCAGACCCGCTGCCGCCAGCAGATGACGACCGGCATCCGGCAGCAAACCGAAGCGGTCAATCAGCTCAATTTTCAGCTCGGTCAGTTCGGTATCGCTGCGCGCGCTGGCAATCCGTTTGTAGAAGGAGAGGCGCATGTTTACATCCGGCAGGTAATCTTCCGGCAGCAGGGCCGGCATACGCAGCTCCACTTCGGTCTGGCTCTGCGTGAGATCTTCCAGTGACGGCTCTTTGCCGCTTTTCAGGGAATCAACCGCACTTTCCAGCATTTCCATATAGAGTGTGAAACCAACGCTGGCCATCTGGCCGCTCTGATCCTCGCCCAGCAGCTCACCCGCACCACGGATTTCCAGGTCATGAGTGGCGAGAGCAAATCCGGCTCCTAAATCTTCCAGAGAAGCAATTGCTTCCAGGCGTTTATGGGCATCGGTGGTCATGGCTTTCGGGTGTGGCGTCAGCAGATAAGCATAGGCCTGATGGTGTGAACGCCCGACACGGCCGCGCAGCTGATGCAGCTGTGCCAGCCCGAAATGATCGGCCCGTTCGATGATAATGGTATTGGCGCTGGGAATATCGATACCGGTTTCAATAATCGTGGTGCATACCAGCACATTAAAACGCTGATGGTGGAAATCGGTCATGACCCGTTCCAGCTCGCGCTCACGCATCTGTCCGTGGCCGACTGCCACACGGGCTTCCGGTACCAGTTCCGCAATACGGTTGCGGGCTTTTTCAATATTCTCCACATCATTGTAGAGATAATAGACCTGGCCGCCGCGCAGTACCTCACGCAGAATCGCCTCCCGCACCACCAGCTCATCATGCTGACGGACAAAGGTTTTCACCGCCAGCCGTCTTGCCGGCGGGGTGGCGATAATAGAAAGGTCCCGCATGCCGCTCATCGCCATATTCAGGGTACGCGGAATCGGGGTGGCGGTGAGGGTCAGGATATCCACATTGGCGCGCATTGCCTTGATGCGCTCTTTATGGCGGACACCAAAGCGGTGCTCTTCGTCCACCACCAGCAGGCCGAGATCATGCCAGTGCACATCGCTCTGCAACAGCTTATGTGTGCCGATAATGATATCCACTTTTCCTTCTCTGGTATCATCCAGCACCTGCTGCTGCTCTTTGGCGCTGCGGAAACGGGACAGAACTTCAATCCGCACCGGCCAGTTGGCGAAACGGTCACGGAAGTTATCATAATGCTGCTGCGCGAGCAGAGTGGTCGGCACCAGCACAGCAACCTGCTTGTGGTTATGGACGGCGAGGAAGGCCGCCCGCATTGCGACCTCGGTTTTACCGAAACCGACATCACCGCACACCAGCCGGTCCATCGCCACCGGCTGACACATATCGCTCAGCACGGCATTAATAGCCTGCTCCTGATCCGGAGTGGTTTCAAACGGGAAAGACTGGCAAAACTCGCGGTACTGTTCGCGATCATGTTTAAAGGCAAAGCCGGGTTTGACGGCCCGCTGTGCATAAATATCCAGTAACTGTGCCGCCACATCGCGGACTTTTTCCGCTGCTTTCTGACGTGCTTTGCTCCAGGCTTCACCGCCGAGTTTATGCAGCGGGGCGCTTTCATCTGCCCCTCCGGCATAGCGGCTGATCAGATGCAGCGATGACACCGGGACATACAGTTTGTCTTCCCCGGCGTAGGTGAGGATCAGGTATTCTGCCTTGATCCCCCCGGCCTCCAGGGTGGTTAATCCCTGATAGCGGCCGACCCCGTGCTCCAGATGCACTACCGGCTGACCGGGGCGCAGTTCCGCGAGGTTGCGGATCAGGGTGTCGGTGTTAATTGTGCGGCGGGTGTCCTGGCGGCGGCGCACCACTCGCTCACCCAGCATATCGCTTTCGCAGATCAGGACGCGCTGACGGTTGTTATCAACAAAACCGTGCTCGGCGGCACCGATCATGACATAAATACCCGGCACGGTAGCATCCGTCAGACTGCGGATTTCCGCCGGTTTGATTTTGATGCGCGCCAGCAGTTCCTGTACGCTTTCGCGCCGTCCCTCACCTTCCACCGAGAAAATCACGGCAGCCTCTGTGCTTTCCAGGAAGCGGCGCAGCGGGTCAAGCGGGGATTTCAGCTGCGGATTGACTTTCAGATCCGGCAGAGCGGTATAGCCGAGGTTGGTATTGGCGGCTTTGCGTGGCAGTTTGTCATTATTGAGCTGCACACGCGGCAGCGTTTTCATCTGCTGATTGAGTTCTTCCGGTGTCAGCCACAGCTGTGACGGCGGCAGTAACGGGCGCATCGGATCCACACCCCGGCTCTCAAAACGCTGTTGCACATCACGGCGGAAGCGGTCGGCGGATTCCTGTAAATCCTGGGTCACCAGCAGGGTGTTATCCGGCAGATAGTCAAACAGCGGTACCAGCGGTGCGGTGAAAAACAGCGGCTGCCAGTACTCGATACCGGCGGGCAGGGTACCTTTGCTGACCTGCTGATAAACATGCTCCGGGTCGCGGCGCACCTCAAAGGTTTCCCGCCACTGACTGCGGAACAACTCGATAGCATCTTTATCCGTCGGGAATTCGTGAGCAGGCAGAAGATTGATCGCATTCACTTCATCGAGGGTGCGCTGGGTGTCGACATCAAAGGTGCGCAGGCTGTCGATTTCATCATCAAAGAAATCAATCCGGAACGGCAGTTCGCTGCCCATCGGAAACAGATCCAGCAATGCGCCGCGAATGGCAAACTCGCCGTGCTCCAGTACTTGTTCGACACTACGGTAGCCGCCCTGAACCAGCTCTTCACGCAGCTTATCCCGCGACAGCTTTTCCCCTTTGGCCATCACCAGCGCATGACTGGTGAGAAATTCAGGCGGACACACTTTCTGCATCAGTGTATTGACCGGCAGAATCAGTGCGCCTTTTTCGAGGGTCGGCAGACGGTATAATGTGGATAACCGGTTGGAGATAATCTCCTGGTGCGGCGAAAAGCTGTCATACGGCAGAGTTTCCCAGTCGGCAAGGGTTTCTGCCGGGAGCGCGGTAAACTGGCGGATCTCATCCCGCAGCCGCAGGGCATTCTGCATATCGCGGGTCACCAGGATGACGGGGCCGTCGTGTTGTTCAATTATCGACGCGGTTTCCACCGCACAGGCTGCACCGGTCATTTCACCGAGCTGGCGGGTGTCTGCGGCACGGGCCGGGAGTTCATAGCGTGTTTTCAGCGACATTCGGTTTTCCATCGGGCTGCGTGTTTCTGTCAGGTAACAAGGTTCTGCCATACCGGAGTGGCTTGTCCGGGCAATAAAAGGCCGCCGCGCTGCCGGTCCGGAGGTGGTCTGATACCGGCAACACGCTGACCGTCAATGAAAAAAAACTGCCGCAAACGGGCGGGAGTGGTTCCATTCATCAACCGGAGCCTTTATTATCCCTGAACACTTCGCTTTGGCAACAGGGGCGTTCAGATTTCATGTTTCAGTCTGTCTCATTTTTAATCGGTCTGCGTTACATGCGGGGACGCGGCACGGATCGCTTTGCCCGTTTTGTCTCGCTGCTTTCCGCCATCGGCATCACGCTGGGGGTGACAGCACTTATCACCGTGACATCCGTGATGAACGGTTTTGAACGCTCATTGCAGCAGAGTATCCTCGATTTTATGCCGCAGGCGGTAATCACCACCGGAAACGGTGTGCTGGATCCGCAGACACATCCGGTCTCACAATTAGCCGGGCTGCGTGATGTGGTAAAAACCGCCCCGATTGTCACCGGTGATGTGGTATTGCAGAGCACCGGCAATGTGGGGATCGCCTCCGTGACCGGAATTGATCCGCTGGGGGATGAACCGCTGATGAATTATCTGGTGAATACCCGGCCGTCTGAGCTGGCGGCAGGTCAGTATCATGTGGTGGTCGGCGAGGGCGTGGCGAAACGCATGGGACTCAAACGCGGGGATAGTGTCCGTATCCTGGTGCCGAATGTGTCACAGCTGACGCCGATGGGACGCATCCCGAGCCAGCGCCTGTTTACCGTGGCGGGCTTTTTCTCCTCCGGCAGTGAATCCGATAACACCCAGGTGCTGATGAATCAGGAGGATGCGGCACGTCTGATGCGCTATCCGGCGGGTAATATTACCGGCTGGCGTCTCTATCTGTCACAGCCGTTACAGGTGGACAGCCTCAGTCAGCAGACATTGCCGGAAGGGCTGGTCTGGACAGACTGGCGCGTGCAGAAAGGTGAGTTTTTCCAGGCGGTGCGCATGGAGAAAAATATGATGGGGCTGCTGCTCAGCCTGATTATCGCTGTGGCCGCGTTTAATATCATTACCTCACTGGCCTTGCTGGTGATGGAAAAACAGACCGAAGTGGCCATCCTGAAAACCCTGGGAATGACACGCGGCAAAATTATGCTGATCTTTATGATTCAGGGGGCGGGGGCAGGGATCCTCGGCTCGGTGATCGGCGTTCTGCTGGGCACGCTGCTTTCGTCACAACTGAATATTCTGATGCCGCTGCTGGGGCTGATCCCAAAAGGAATCGCGCTGCCGACGGTCATTGAGCCGCTGCGCGTCATCACTATCGGCGCGGCTGCCATGCTTATCTCTTTATTATCCACACTCTGGCCTGCGTGGCGGGCGGCAGCGGTACAACCCGCGGAGGCTTTACGTTATGAGTGAGTTATTACTGGCATGTCGTCAGTTATGCAAATCCTATCATGAGGGCACAGTGGAAACTGATGTCCTGAAACAGGTTAATTTTGAACTCCGGCGCGGGGATATGCTGGCGATTGTCGGCAGTTCCGGTTCAGGGAAAAGTACGCTGCTGCATCTGCTCGGCGGGCTGGATTCCCCGACCTCCGGTGAGGTGATTTTTAACGGCACGGCACTTTCCGCCATGAGCCAGAACGCTCTGTCGGCGCTGCGTAATCAGGAAATGGGCTTTATCTATCAGTTCCACCATCTTCTGCCGGACTTCACGGCGGCGGAAAACGTGGCGATGCCGCTGCTGATCGGCGGTATGGCGCGGGATAAAGCGCTGGCACAGGCGGGGGAGATGCTGGAGCGGGTTGGTGTGGCAGCGCGTGCCCATCATCGTCCGTCTGAGCTCTCCGGCGGGGAGCGTCAGCGGGTGGCGATTGCCCGTGCGCTGGTGAATAAACCGTCACTGGTTCTGGCGGATGAACCGACCGGTAACCTGGATCAGCGCAATGCGCAGAGCATTTTTGATTTGTTATCCGAACTGAATAAAACCCTCGGCACAGCCTTCCTGGTGGTTACCCATGACCTCGCCCTGGCGGCGAAAATGGGGCGGCAGATGGAAATGCGCGACGGTATTCTGAATGCACAGCCGGAGACGGCGCTATGAATGCACTACCGCTGTCATTACTGACTGCGCTGCGTTTCAGCAAAGGGCGGAAACGGGCGGGAATGGTCTCGCTGATTTCCGTTATTTCCACCCTGGGGATCACGCTCGGGGTGGCGGTACTGATTATCGGGCTGAGTGCCATGAACGGCTTCGAGCGTGAGCTGGAGAACCGGGTGCTTTCCGTGGTGCCGCAGGGGCAGATTTCCACTGTTGAGCAGCCGTTTGATACCTGGGCGCAGAGCCTGCTGCGGATCAAAAATACTCCGGGTGTGGTGGCCGCCAGCCCGTATATTGAATTTACCGGGCTGGCAGAAAAAGGCAGTAAATTACAGGCCATGCAACTAATGGGTGTGGATCCGGTCACTCAGAAATTGGTGAGCGGATTGCCGGAATTTGTGGCGGATAATGCATGGGCGGATTTTCAGGCCGGGAAAAATCAGATAATCCTTGGTGACGGCGCGGCAAAATCCCTCGGTGTTGCGCAGGGTGACTGGCTCACCATCATGATCCCGAATCACGACAGCACGGAGCGCCTGTTACAGCCGAAACGCATCCGTTTGCAGGTCGCGGGGATTTTCCGCTTAAGCGGCATGCTGGATCACAGGCTGGCGCTGCTGCCGCTGGAAGATGCACAGCAGTATCTGGATTACGGTGAGGGCGTCACAGGTATCGAAATCCGCACGGATAATGTTTTCAATGCCAATGACGTGGTACTGCGGGCGGCGGAAGCCAGCCGTGAACATGTCTTCTATAAGAGCTGGATCAACGAATACGGTTACATGTACAGCGACATTCAGTTAGTGCGCAGTATTATGTATCTTGCCATGATTCTGGTGATTGGTGTGGCATGCTTCAATATCGTTTCCACCCTGATTATTGCCGTGAAAGACAAAAGCGGGGATATCGCCATTCTGCGCACCCTTGGTGCGAAAGACAGCCTGATCCGCGCCATTTTCCTCTGGTACGGACTGCTGACCGGCATGGTCGGCTGTATCAGCGGGGCGGTTCTCGGCACACTGGCGGCGCTGAATCTGACACCGCTTATCCGCGGTATTGAATTTCTTATCGGGCACAAACTGTTGTCCGGTGATGTCTATTTTATTGATTTTCTGCCGTCGGAGCTGCGGCTGACCGATCTGCTGTATGTGATCTTAACCACCATTGTGCTGAGCCTGCTGGCAAGCTGGTATCCGGCGAGACGCGCCTGCCGCCTTGAACCGGCACGTATTCTGAGCGGGCAGTAAAGCCCGCAGGAATTGTAATGATTTTTGAATCCGAAGTGCGGATGCATTACCCTGAACGGAGACAGTGATGAACAAAGGCCGGATTATGCGCAGAACGCACCGATTAAGAAAGTTACGCAAACAGCGGCGGATCCTGCGCCAGCGTTTTCACTTACGCTTTTTCTATCGCGATAAATGGATGGCCGGAAAAATGGATCAGTTTAAACCTAAAATTGTTGTGCTGACCGGCGCGGGTATCTCCGCCGAGTCCGGGATCCGGACATTCCGTTCGGAAGACGGGCTGTGGGAAGAGCACAACATCGAGGATGTGGCGACGCCGGAAGGCTATGCCCGCAATCCGCGTCTGGTGCAGCAGTTTTACAATGACCGCCGCCGCCAGTTACAGTCCCCTGACGTGCAGCCGAACCCGGCACATCTCGCCCTGGCGGAGCTGGAACAGGTGCTGGGGGATAACTTCCTGCTGGTCACCCAGAATATTGATAACCTGCATGAGCGGGCAGGTAGTCAGCGGATTATTCATATGCACGGCGAGTTGCTGAAAATTCGCTGTGCGATGTCCGGACAGGTTCAGTCGTGCACCGGTGACCTGTCAGCGGATGAGCGCTGCCACTGTTGTCAGTTCCCGTCACCGCTGCGGCCGCATATTGTCTGGTTCGGTGAAATGCCGTTCGGCATGGATGAAATCTATCAGGCACTGAATGATGCGGATATCTTTATCGCCATCGGTACCTCCGGGCATGTCTATCCGGCGGCCGGGTTTGTCCATGAGGCACGGCTGTGCGGGGCACATACAGTGGAACTCAATCTGGAACCGAGTAAGGTGCAGAGTGAGTTTGAGGAGTGTCACTACGGTCCTGCCGGGCAGGTGGTGCCGGAGTATGTCCGTCAGCTGCTGGCGCAGATTAACAACACTAAATCTGATTTGACGCAATAACTCAATTTATGTTTCCCCGATAATAAGAAATCAATGTTATTGGGGGAACACATGGATAAGTTATTAGAGCGCTTTTTCGGTTATGTCTCTTTTGACACGCAGTCGAAGCCGTCAGCCAAGCTGACACCAAGCAGCGACGGTCAGTTAAGGCTGGCGCGTGCTCTGGAAAAAGAGCTGAAAACGCTGGGGTTATCAGATGTCTCGCTGGATGATAACGGCTGCGTGATGGCAACGTTACCGGCGAATGTTGACTGGCCGGTACCGGTTATCGGTTTTATTTCTCACCTTGATACCTCACCGGATTTCTCCGGGCGTAATGTGAATCCTCAGGTTCTGGAAAATTACCGTGGTGGTGATATCGCACTCGGCATCGGCGATGAAGTGCTGTCGCCGGTAATGTTCCCGGTGCTGCACACCATGCTGGGTAAAACCCTGATTATGACCGACGGTAAAACCCTGCTGGGTGCGGATGACAAAGCCGGTATCGCAGAAATCATCACTGCCATGGTACGTCTGAAAAACAGTGATATTCCGCACGGTGATATCCGCATTGCCTTCACGCCGGATGAAGAAATCGGCCGTGGCGCGCAGTATGTGGATCTGAAAAAATTCGGTGCGCAGTGGGCTTATACCGTTGATGGCGGTGGTGTCGGTGAGCTGGAATATGAAAACTTCAATGCGGCGGCAGTTGCCATCCGTATTGAGGGCAATAACGTGCATCCGGGCAGTGCCAAAGGTGTGATGGTGAACGCGCTGTCACTGGCAACCCGCATCCACAGCGAATTACCGCCGGAAGAAACGCCGGAAAATACCGAAGGGTATGAAGGTTTCTATCATCTGCAAAGCATCAAAGGCACGGTTGAACGCGCGGAAATGAACTATATCATCCGTGATTTTGACCGTAACAATTTTGAAAAACGCAAAAGCAATATGATTGCGATTGCCGAGAAAGTCGGTAAAGGTCTGCATCCGGACTGCTATATCGAGCTGACGATTGATGACAGCTATTACAATATGCGCGACCATGTGGTGAAACACCCGCATGTGATTGAACTGGCCAAACAGGCAATGATTGACTGCGATATTGAACCGGATATCAAACCTATCCGTGGTGGTACTGACGGTGCGCAACTCTCTTACCGTGGTCTTCCGTGCCCTAACCTGTTTACCGGCGGTTATAACTTCCACAGTAAACACGAATTTATTTCACTGGAAGGCATGGAACAGGCAGTTTCCGTGATTATGCGGATTGCAGAATTAACCGCACTGGATATGAAGAAATAAATAATTCACATATCAATTAAATATTATAAAGGCCATCTTGCATAAGATGGCTTTTTTATTAAATAAACTGACTTAAATAAACAGTAAGATTCTTATGTTGATGTGATTTTTTATCACTCACTGATTAATCTTTGTTTTGTGTTTGTTTATCTCCTGCTGGTATAGTCATTCGCTTGTCAATATTTAGTGCATGATTATATCTGTTCAGATAATACATATCATAAGAAACATATATTTGTTGAATATTTAAAAGGTAATTGTTATGTCTTTATTTAAAAGAAAGTTAATTATTTCATCCTTGCTTTTATTTTCCTTTAATACATTTTCTGCGGATGATGATGTTAATGAAATAGCTCCGGAAATCGACGTCGCTGAGGCTAAAAAAATAACAGGGAATATCAAATTTACAGGGAAAATCACTGACTCAAGCTGTGATATTACACAAGAAGATAAAGATGTTTATCTGGGCGAGCATTCAGTCGCTAAACTGAAAAAAAATGATGACAGAACGGAAGAAAAAGCCTTTGATATTTCTCTGATTAACTGTTCATTAGCAATGACATCGCTGAAAATCAAAATGGAGGGCACGGCGCATGCAGACAATGCAACGCTGTATGCATTGGATGCCAATGAAAAAAGTGCCGGAAAAGTAGGGATCAGCATTGCGACTGCTGAAGGGCAGCAGGTAACGCCGGCAGGTGGCTATCGTGATATTCTGCTAAAGGCCGATTCCCGTGATTATACTCTGAATTATACCGCAGCGTATCAGGCTACCGGCCTGGCAACACCGGGTGAAGGTAATGCAACGGTGAATTACACTGTTTCTTATGAGTAACATTTAATACCGGCGGCAACAGGTGTTGCCGCCCCGGATAAACAGCATCATGAAAATCGGTTTTACTTTTCTTATTATTACTTTTCTGACAATGAGTCAGGCGATTGCTGCCGTGGTTGTCGGCGGCACCCGGTTTATTTATCCGCAGGATAAAAAAATGATCACAATTCCTGTTGATAATACGGATAAAAAATCAGCCTATTTAATTCAGAGCTGGGTTGAAAAAGAAGATGGCATGACGAAAAGTAAGGACTTTATTCTCACGCCGGTTATTTTTCAGCTGGATGCAGGAAAAAAAGGAATTTTGCGTGTCATGCTGAAAAAAACAGAATTTCCGGATGACAGAGAGTCATTACTCTGGCTGAATATAAAAGGCATTCCGGAAACAGATGAAAACAGAGAAAATAAACTTCAGATTGTTATTAATTCAAAGTTTAAATTATTCTATCGCCCTGCAGGATTAACTGAGCCTGATTATAATAAACTGAGGTATGAACGAAAAGGAAACAGAATAAAAATCATTAATGACTCACCTTTTCATATCACCGTCAGAAATATTTTGGTTAATAATAAGGAATATACTGTTTCGGAGATGATAGTTCCCTTTGAATCATTAACTGTACCGGTAACAACTATTCATAGTAATGACGAAATAACCATAAGCTACATCTCCGATTTTGGCGGGATTATTTCTAAACCTGTTGTTTTTGATAAATAATATTATTATGCAATTGAAAACACCTTATTTTTTTCTTCTGGCAGTGGTGATCGTTTTTCCTCCGGTAACCGTTTTTGCTGCACCTTATTTTAATCCGGCGGCGCTTGGTCTGGACGGAGATGATCCGGTGATGGATCCTGCACAGTTTCAGTATTTGCGGGAACGGCAATTTCAGGAAGAAGGCCGTTACTTCGTGGCTGTAACTGTCAATCAGCAGGCAGTCAGTGGTCAGTGGCTGGAGTTTCGTTATCATCCGCAGCAAAAAAGATTGCTGCCATGGGTGAACCGCAGGCAATGGCTGATATGGGGATTACGGCCGGATGCATCGCCGGCATTTGCAGAAACAGAAAATACAGCGCCGGTTGCGGATATTACTGCGCTGGTCAGCGGGGTCTCGCTGAGTTTTGACTCCGCGCGGCAGTCGCTGGATATTACTATCCCGCAACGTTTTTTTCTGACAGAAGCACAGCGGGCCGCAGATGCTTCGTTATGGGAACCGGGTATTACTGCATTTATGCTCAATTATGATTATCGCTTTTCGCGGGACAGTAACAGCTTCAGTCAGCGTACCGGACATACTCTTTTGCTGCAAAGTGGTGTTAATGCGGGGGACTGGCGGTTGCGGCATCACAGCAGGGCGGAACACCGTGAGGGTAAACTGACATGGCAGTCAGAGCGGTTGTGGATGTACCGTGCCATTGCTTCCCGGCGCAGCGAGTTACAGCTGGGGGAATTGTTCAGCGGGGATGTGCTGTTTGACAGCCGTGCGTTCAGAGGGATCCGGCTGGCTTCACAAAGTGATATGTATCCGCTGAATCAGCAGGGTTATGCACCGGTTATCCGCGGAATAACCGGTCAGAGTGCAGAACTGACTATCAGGCAGCAGGGAATGACTATCCGCCGTGAAACATTACCTGCCGGTGAATTTGTTATTGATGATCTGAATACGTCTTTTCAGGGAACAGAACTGGATGTCACCATTGAGGAGGCGGACGGCACTGTACAGCGTTTTACACAGCACGGAACCTCAGTTCCGGTTATGCAGCGGGAGGGCCGGCTCAGCTACACGCTGGATACAGGAAAATACAGAGGAAACAGAAATAATAACAAAGACCTGTTTGTGAAAAGTACGGCAGCATACGGCATTAATTCAGTCCTCACACTGTACGGTGGCGGCTATGCAGCACAACACGCTCTGAGCAGCGGTGTGGGGGCAGGTGTCAATATGGGAGCAGCAGGCGGGGTGTCCGCTGATATTCTGATGCGGCATACAACAGCAACGCAGCATCCGCGTTACCGGCTGAATTATCAGAAATTTTTTCCGCTGGCCGGAACATTGGTGAATACAGGGGCTGCACATGAGCAACAATCCAGGCAATGGCAGGTCCGGTTGCTGCAACCGCTGCCGGGGGATAACGGTACGCTGTCGGCAGGCTATCACTATAACCGCACAGGCCATGACGGGCGCGGATACCGGGCGATGATTAACAGGGATGCCGGCTATTCCGGTCACATCGGCCGGGTACATTACGGAGTGAATGCACAATACCGTACAGGCGGGCATTTTCGGAAGGCAGATAAACGGGTGTCTGTTGCGTTGTCGGTGCCGCTGGATTTTGCCGGACAACAAGCCCGCAGTCATTTTCATTACCACCAGCGGGCAGGAAAGGCTTCTCTGCAAACATCCGTGAATGGTTTGCTCGGAGATGAACAACGTCTCGGGTATTCAGTTACACACAGTTATCAGCAGCAGGGGGCTGCACATTACCGCGGGGCGGAGCTGCGCTGGCGTCACGACCTGGCCGATATCCGGGGACGTATTAATCACAGTCAGGGACACAATACCCTGAACGGGGATATACAGGGCGGGCTGATTATTCACGGTGACGGTATCACATTGTCACGTCCGCTGGGTGAAACCAACGGGCTGGCAGATACCGGCGGTACCGGGGGGATCCGTGTGGCCTCAAGGGCAGCGGCGCAGACTGACAGTGCGGGGTTCAGTGTTATTCCGCAACTGAGTCATTATCATCAGAATGTTATCCGTATCGACCCCGAAACCCTGCCGGATAATGCGGATGCGGATGATCCGGTCGTACAGGTGATCCCGTCAAAAGGAGCGCTGGTGCCGGTTCGTTTTGCAGTGAATACCGGTTATCGCGTGATTTATGCACTGCGGACTGCACAAGGCCCGGTACCGTTCGCCGCACGGGTGAAGGTGAAAAAAGCAGATGACAGCAGCGTCAGCGGTATTACCGGTGAGGACGGGGAAGTGTATCTCAGCGGGTTACCGGCTCAGGGGCATTTACAGGCTGTCTGGGGGAAAGGAATGCATGAGCAGTGCGGGGCGGATTTTACTGTCCCGGAAGATCAGCAGGGACTGATAACTCTCCCTCTGATATGCCGGTAAAGGAGAAGCAATGTTTACTCAGATCAGAGCACTATGCCGGGCAGTTTTTTTCCTGTGGCTGACAGCCGGATATATTCCGGCCGCTCCGGCCGGGGAAACCTGTGCACTTATCACACCGGAAACGACTCTCCGCATACCAGCCGGCTATATCATGGCTGCGTATAATGTACCGGTTGGCGGTATTATCGGGGAGACAATATTTTCGGATAGTATTGATGTCTCTCAGTGCCGGATCGACAGCGGCAGAGAGGTTGAATTTGTGCTGGTTGGCGGAATGCCGGGTAACAGAACACAAAATGCGTCGGGACACACTATCTATGAACTCTCCGGTGGTATCGGCTACAGCCTGGGGGCGGTGGCGGAGCATCCGGAATGCATGAAATCGTCGCGCTATGTGGACGGTCGTGATTCACCTGACAACAACACGGCCAATAAACGACTGTGTACGATCAGCAGCGGAATGGATCCGTCTCAGCCATATCGGGTACGGGCAGCGGTGACACTCTATAAACTGGAACATGAAATAGCTGTTCACCATCCGGGAGGCTATCTGGGTGAAATTGCTATGCGTGTGGGCGGGCACTGGGCTGCGGGATTGTATAGTATGCCGGAAACCAAAATCTATCTGGACGGATTTACTGTCCGGCAACATTCCTGTGATCTTGATCCACAAACAGAAACAGATGTGGATTTAGGTGTCGTATCGCGGACTGATTTCAGCGGCAAAGGGTCTGTTGCCCCGGGAAGCATCCGTAACCTGACTATTGCACTGCAGTGCAGCCATGTGACAACGGCGGATATCCGGTTAACAGGCAATGTATTTACTGCCAGAAACAGTCCCGGAACACTGAAGTTACAGCGGAGAAACGGCAGTGCATCCGGTGTGGGAGTCCGGCTGACAAATAAGGGGCAGCCGGTCACTTTCGGAGAGCCACTTTTATTTGATGAAATCACCACTCAGCGGGCCGTATTGCGGTTACAGGCCGCCTTTATACAGACGAGGGATACTATTGAGCCGGGCACGGCGGAAACAATTCTGAATTACACCATTCGTTACCAGTAAAAAAACGCCGCATAATGGTGCGGCGCTTTTATCTGAACGATGAATACAATTTTATTGCGGATTAATCATCAAAATACCAGTAACCGTTATTAATCAGCACTGTCAGCAGGGTCACAAATTCCGGATCGCTGAAGGCAACTCCCAGCATTTCGGCAGTGACTTCATCATACTGGCAGAGCACATCCGCTGCTTCAATATGCGGGGTTTTCAGGGCTTCGCCGTTAACGAAACAGGTATCACCGACACGCAGTACCCGCAGTCCATTGAGGCGGAACAGAGATTCCCCCTGTGACAGCAGTTCCTGAATTTCATCCGGGCTGTATGCCGGCTCCGGCGGTGCCAGATCCAGCTCATGGCGGGACTGGGAAATAAATTCACCGAACCACTTGCGGAACACATCCGGCTGGTCGAGCAGATCCTGCATCATACCATGCAGCTTGGTCAGTTCGCCCTGCTGAATCAGCGCCGGATTATCACGGAACGCCAGATCCGGGTCGCTGTAGCGGTAACTGCCGAGCTCATTGGCAATCACATAGTCGGCAAAGCCGCTGAACAGTTCGCGGGCATTCGGGGCGCGGAAACCGACAGAATAGTTCAGTGATTCCTCAATGGCATAGCCTTCGTGCGGGAATCCCGGCGGAATATAGAGGATATCGCCCGGCACCATTTCATCATCAATAATGGCATCAAACGGATCCACCTGTAACAGATCCGGATGCGGCGCGTGCTGTTTCATCGGGATTTTTTCCCCGACACGCCAGCGGCGGCGTCCCTGGCCCTGAATAATAAACACATCATACTGATCCAGATGCGGACCCACACCGCCACCCGGAACAGAATAGGAAATCATCAGGTCATCCATCCGCCAGTCAGACAGGCAGCGGAACGGCTTCATCAGTGCGGCAGACGGAAAATGCCAGTGATCAACGGCCTGAACCAGGATAGACCAGTCTTTCTCGCCCAGCCCGTCAAACTCCTGAAACGGCCCGTGGCGCACATCCCATTTTCCGCTGAAACGGGTGACGATACGGCTGTCGATTTCATCTTCCATTGCCAGCCCCGCCAGTTCATCCGGGGAAATGGTGTCGCGGAAATTGCGGAAACCGCCTTTGATCAGTAACGGACGTTTTTGCCAGTGGCTTTCCATAAAGGTCTGCCAGTCTATATTCAGTTCATAATCCATGTGTTCGTCCTCAATAAACGCCGTGATCAGGCAGATGAAGGGAGTATAACGGAAAAAGACATATTATATTCATGCATATATTTATAACTTGCCGGCAACAACAGACTGACTCTCAGTCTGTGTCTTCGTCGTGAACAGTCTGACGCCGGAATGTCACAGTAATACGGGCACCGCCCAGCGGGCTTTCAGTGACAACTGCGCCGCCGTCATACTGTTCCAGAATATCGGTGACAATTGCCAGCCCCAGTCCCTGACCCGGCCGCAGGGTATCAACCCGCTGACCGCGGCTGAAAATCAGTTCCCGTTTCTCCTCCGGCACACCCGGACCATCATCATCGACAATCAGAATAACCGCATCATGCTGCCACTGCGCCGTCACCTCGACAAACTCCAGACAGTATTTGCAGGCATTTTCCATAATGTTGCCCATGACTTCCATAAAGTCATTCTGCTGTCCCAGCCAGGTGATATCCGGCGGAATATCGACGGTAATATCCACGCTCTTGCGCTGATACACTTTTGACAGCGCACTGGCGAGACTGTCAATCAGCGCCGGAACGGAGGAAATGTCCCGCATCAGCACGGTATTGTCACCGCCGATACTGGCGCGGTGCAGATAATAACCGACCTGCTGGGAAATTCGTCCGATCTGCTCAAGCATGACAGGCTCGGCGGTTTCAATCGTCATATCTTTGCCGCCGCGCAGTGAGCGCAGGGTACTCTGCAGCACTGCCAGCGGGGTTTTCAGGCTATGAGTCAGATCAGAAAGCGTGCGCTGATAGCGGGTATAGCGCTCCCGCTCACTGTGCAGCAGCAGGTTCAGGTTACGCACCAGTCCGCGTAGTTCGCTGGGCGGGGTTTCATCCAGATCTTCCCGCTCGCCTTTTTCAAGTGCGCTGATCTGCCCGCTGAGAGCATTAATCGGCCGCAGGCTCCAGTGTGCGGCCAGCCAGATCAGCGGTGTGAGCAGAAACAGGTTGGCGAGCACCACGTAACCGAACCATTCCCAGACACGGAAGGTCTTCTGCAGATTCTGCGGGATGGTATCCACCACCACAATCGTCAGCGGCGGCAAGGTACCGGTTTTGCCGTAACGGCTGACAGACACGGAGTGGATCATCCGTCCGTCGTGATCATCATCCAGGTCATTAATCCGGATATCTTCCGTGGCAAAGAGCGGGGTATTGACCAGCAGGGATTTGGTGGCTTCCAGCGAGGTATTCAGATCATACAACCCCTCTTTGGTCAGCCATTTGGCCGGAATGGCTCTCTCCAGCGCGTCAATATGATACTGCCGCCAGAGCAGATTCTGATTGTCATCATAAATCAGCACCACAGACGGGGCATTCAGGGAGAAATTCGGCGGAAAACGGATATTGAGTTTTCCGTCATCCCACTGCGACAGGCTGTAGAACAGATTGCTCTGGCTGCGCAGCATGGTGTAGGTGGTTTTATCAAAGCTGACCAGGTAACCGACCAGCGCCACGGCGCCGTAAGAGAGCGTCATGGCGAGGATCACGGCAAACGTTGCCAGTAAAAACCGGGTCCGCAGAGAGAAAGGGCGCGTTGTCCGCCTGGTCATGCGCAATACCTCAGTGGCTTAAGCCGTGTCTGTTATTTCCCGGCGTCGAAACGGTAGCCCTGTCCGCGGACAGTGACGATGGCATCAATATCGGTAAATGCCTGGATTTTCTTGCGCAGACGGCCCATCAGCACATCAATGGTATGGCTTTCACGCAGTTCGGCATCCGGATAGAGCTGGCGCATCAGGGAATCTTTACTGACGACTTTACCATTATTCCGCATCAGTGTTTCAATAATGGTGTATTCAAATGCGGTCAGTTTGACGGCGTTACCGTCAACGAGGAATTCTTTGCGGGAAAGATCGATCACAAAAATGCCCAGTTCCAGTGTCTGGGAGGCGAGGCCACTGTTACGGCGCATCAGTGCCTGCATACGGGCAACAATCTCTTCCAGCTGGAAAGGCTTGGTGACATAATCATCCGCCCCGGCATTCAGCGCGGCGACTTTTTCCTGCCAGCTTTCACGGGCGGTCAGCACCATAATCGGGATTTTGACCTGCTGCTGACGCCAGCGGGCAATCATCACCATGCCGTCCTCGCCGGGCAAACCGAGGTCAACCACTGCGATATCCGGCTGACTTTCCTGAAGAAAATAATCTGCTTCTTTTGAATCTTCCGCCGCATCAACCTGATGGCCGAGCTCGCGGAGCTGAACCGTCAGATGATGACGGAGTAAATTGTTATCTTCCACGATGAGCACGCGCATACATAATTCCTTACAAAGACAGACATCCCAACAGGAAACGATGTGAATTGTAACAGTTTATATGAAGGATAGGGAACTTGTACGCCAAATAATACGCGCGATATGCGTTTAATCATAAAAAAAGAGGCAGATATCCTCTGCCTCTGTGTGATTAATTATCAGTGAGTTAATAATTACAACTCATCTGCCAGACGGATAGCGTCCCCGAGATAGTTTTGCGGGGTCAGGGTTTTCAGCCGGGCTTTTTCTGCGTCAGGCAGCTCCAGTCCGTCGATAAAGACCTGCATCGCCTGAGCATCAACACGCTTGCCGCGGGTCAGCTCTTTGAGTTTTTCATACGGTTTTTCGATACCGTAGCGGCGCATCACGGTCTGAATCGGCTCTGCCAGTACTTCCCAGTTCTGATCCAGTTCATCACGCAGATGTTTTTCGTTCACTTCCAGCTTGCTCAGGCCTTTTTGCGTGGACTGATAAGCGATCAGCGAGTAACCGATCCCCACACCCAGGTTACGCAGCACAGTGGAGTCCGTCAGGTCGCGCTGCCAGCGGGACACCGGCAGTTTGGTTGCCAGATGGCCGAGTACCGCGTTAGCCAGACCCAGGTTACCTTCTGAGTTTTCAAAATCAATCGGGTTGACTTTGTGCGGCATGGTGGACGAACCGATTTCACCGGCGATCGTCTTCTGTTTAAAGTGATTGAGGGCAATGTAACCCCAGATATCACGGTCGAAATCGATCAGAATGGTGTTAAAACGCGCCACGCAGTCAAAAAACTCAGCGATATAATCGTGCGGCTCAATTTGTGTGGTGTACGGGTTCCACTGAATACCCAGCGAGCTCACAAAGTCACCGCTGAATTTATGCCAGTCAATATCCGGATAGGCAGATAAGTGCGCATTATAGTTACCGACCGCACCGTTGATTTTGCCGAGGATTTCGGTCTGCTGTAACTGGCGGTACTGGCGCTCCATCCGGTAAGCGACGTTGGCAAACTCTTTACCGACGGTGCTCGGGGTCGCAGGCTGCCCGTGGGTACGGGAGAGCAGCGGTAGGTCGCGGTAGTCCGCCGCCATAGCACGGACAGTATCGATCATCTGGCGCCATGCCGGCAGCAGCACGGTTTCACGGGCGGTGCTGAGCATCAGGGCGTGAGAGAGGTTATTGATATCTTCGGATGTGCAGGCGAAATGGATAAATTCAGACACAGCGTGCAGGGCAGGCACGGCTTCGGCTTTTTCTTTGAGGAAGTACTCCACCGCTTTCACATCGTGGTTGGTGGTGCGCTCAATCTCCTTGATCCGCATTGCGTCGTTTTCGCCGAAATTCGCGACAATTGCATCCAGGTAAGCGATTGCGTCATCATCAAAAGCCGGAACTTCGGGGATGTCTGCACACGCCGCCAGTTTTTGTAACCAACGCACTTCGACCTGTACACGGAATTTCAGTAAACCGTATTCACTGAAAATATCGCGCAGTGCGCGTGTTTTGTCACCATAACGGCCATCGACAGGGGAAACGGCGGTAAGTGAGGATAATTCCATTGGTTGCAACTCCCGGTAATTTTAGTGTTGAGCGAGAAGATATTTAGCGGTGTCCACCAGGCGTGAACGGGAAAACAGCAACTGTAAACGGTTGCCGCCGACCTGGCGCCAGAGCACGGCGCTGCGGATCCCGCTCAGTAACAGCGAGCGGACTTTAGCCTGAATCAGGGTGTTACGCAGGATCTCCGGTGAGCCGGTCACCTGGATGCGCGGGCCGAGGCTGCTGATGTTGTCCACATAGATACCGGCGATGGTATTAAGCATAGCTTCCTGTGACAGCCCAAAATGGTCGCGCTGGTGTTCAAGATTATCAATACGGCGACCGAGCTCATCCATCGCGCCCGGCGCTTTGTTCAGGCGGCGCTCCAGCAGCATCACACCCAGCATATAGCGGGTCAGCTCGGCATTCAGCCCCTGAGAACCGGTCATATTGAACATCCCGGCGAACGCGGACAGGCCGGTATGCAGGTTCTGCACATTGTCGCCGTAGACATTCAGAACAGAAGACGGATTATTATTGATGATGCTGTTGATCATCACATCAACCGCATCATTATCTGTCTGACCTTCATGCGCCAGTTGCTGCACCAGGCGCGCGGCCTGGCAGATCCCGGCCAGGGCGAGGGTTATGTCTTCGTAATTTTTAGCCATAATCACTCCGTAATACGCGCTTCAATGACTCCGCCGCCCAGGCAGACTTCATCCTGATAAAAGACAGCGGACTGACCCGGTGTGACCGCAGCAACCGGGTTATCAAACCGGACACTGATTTTGTCATCACCGAGCGGGGTGACAGTACAGGGAATATCTTCCTGACGGTAACGGGTTTTCACCACACAGCGCATCGGCTGAGTCAGCGGCTCCCGCGATACCCAGTCCAGCTGCTGCGCGATAAGCCCTGCAGACATCAGACGCGGGTGTTCATGGCCCTGTGCGACAATCAGAATATTGTTTTCAACATCTTTATCGACAACATACCACGGCTCGTCGGAACCTTCACGGGTTCCGCCGATTTTCAGCCCTTTGCGCTGGCCGAGGGTATGGTACATTAGCCCGTCATGCTGACCGATTTCCTGACCATCAACCGTCATAATCGGACCCGGTTTGGCGGGCAGATAACGGGCGAGAAAATCACGGAATTTGCGCTCACCGATAAAGCAGATCCCGGTGGAATCTTTTTTCTTCGCGGTGATAAGCCCTAATTGCTCCGCAATCCGGCGGACTTCCGGTTTTTCCAGTTCCCCGACAGGGAACAGGCTTTGTGCCACCTGGTCGTGACTCAGTGTATACAGGAAATAGCTCTGATCTTTATTGCTGTCCAGGCCGCGCAGTAATTGCGTGGTACCGTTGATATCGCGGCGGCGCACATAATGTCCGGTGGCGATATAATCCGCCCCGAGATCTTCTGCGGCATATTCCAGGAAGGCTTTGAATTTGATTTCTTTGTTGCACAGAATATCCGGGTTCGGCGTGCGTCCCGCTTTATATTCTTCCAGGAAATGCTCGAACACATTATCCCAGTATTCCGCCGCGAAGTTGATGGTCAGCAGTTCAATGCCGAGTTTATCGCAGACGGCCTGTGCATCCGCAAGATCTGCGGCGGCGGAGCAGTATTCGGTATCATCGTCCTCTTCCCAGTTCTTCATAAACAGCCCGGTCACCTGATAACCCTGCTGTTGCAGTAAATAGGCTGAGACGGAGGAATCCACACCGCCGGACATTCCGACGATGACTTTTTTCTGGCTGTTATCTGACATGGCTGATCTCGCGGCGATTCGGTCTGCTCCGCAAACAGTGACGCGAAGAAGAACCGGGGAAAAAAACAAGCGCCGTACTTTACCATGATACGCACAGCGGCGCATCATTCAGGTGCGGGATCGGCACTTTTTTCGCAAAGAATTTTCCGCAGTCTGTTCCCCGCAATGCATTACGGCGCGACCGGTTCCCCGAACGCATCCCCGAACGTTCCCAGCAGCGAGAGTGGCAGCGGTTCGGCGGCAAACCAGGCAAACATACTTTCTTTTACCAGCGGGGAGCGCAGGATCGGACTGTGAATAATCTCATCCGCACTGACCCAGTGGCAGCGGTCGATATCGTTGTCCTGCGGGTGTGTCTCACATTCACTCTCCAGCAGCACACGGAACAGAAAACGGATAAACGGTGTGCCGTCCGGTGCAACCCACTGATGAATTTTCAGCAGGGCATCGGGAGCAGCACGGATCCCGGTTTCTTCATACAGCTCGCGCTCTGCGGCGGCAAGCAGGGTTTCCCCGGCTTCCAGATGCCCGGCGGGCTGATTCCAGGTGGTTTTGCCGTTAACGGTTTCTTCCACCACCAGAAATTTTTCACCGGCGCTGACCAGGCAGGCCACTGTCACATGAGGTCTGAATATCATTCACTTCTCTCCATTCGCCGGGGGCAAGGGTATCAAGGGCAAAATCACCAATCCGCACGCGGATCAGACGCAGGGTCGGGTGGCCGGTATGGGCGGTCATCCGGCGTACCTGGCGGTTACGGCCTTCCCGCAGTGTCAGTTTCAGCCAACTGACCGGTACCGATTTCCGCTCGCGGATAGGCGGATTACGCGGCCACAGCCAGTCCGGCTCATCCACCAGCTCAGCACCGGCAGGGCGGGTCGGGCCATCATTCAGAGTGATACCGTTACGCAACTGATTCAGCGCGTTTTCGTCCGGCACACCTTCCACCTGAGCATAATACACTTTCGGGGCTTTGTTCTCCGGCTGTGTCAGAGCTGCCTGCAATGCGCCGTCGTTGGTCAGGATAAGTAACCCTTCGCTGTCGCGATCCAACCGCCCGGCGGCGTACACATCTGTAACCGGAATGTAATCTTTCAGCGTGCTGCGTCCGGCTTCATCGGTAAACTGCGGCAGTACATCAAACGGTTTATTGAACAGAATAATTTTGCGCGGACCGCGCGGCCGGGGTTGGCGGGCAGCTTTCTGACGCGGATGGGCGCCTGCCGGACGGGATTGCGGCTTTCGGGAGATGCGGGAGTTCGTGGTTTTACCGGTCATTATCTTTTTTTTACATAAAAATGAGACTTACATTATAGCTTAAAACAGTTAGGATTTGCGTGATGCAATTATTCAAGTAGTATTGACAGGGCCATTACAAAAAATTAACAAAGCATTGCGCTTACATAAAGGAGAGGTTGATGGAAAGCAAAGTAGTTGTTCCGGCGAAAGGCGCTAAAATTACCATTGACGCAAAAGGCAAATTAATCGTTCCGGACAATCCGGTTATCCCGTTTATTGAAGGGGACGGAATCGGGGCTGATGTAACGCCAGTAATGATTAAAGTTGTTGATGCCGCTGTAAAAAAAGCCTACGGCGGTAAGCGTGAAATCTCCTGGATGGAAATCTACACCGGTGAGAAATCCACAAAACTGTATGGCAGTGATGTCTGGCTGCCGGATGAAACCCTCGATTTTATCCGTGACTACCGCGTGGCTATCAAAGGCCCTCTGACCACTCCGGTCGGCGGCGGTATCCGCTCCCTGAACGTGGCACTGCGCCAGATTCTGGATCTGTATGTTTGTCTGCGCCCGGTGCGTTACTACGCCGGCACGCCAAGCCCGGTAAAACAACCTGAACTGACTGATATGGTGATTTTCCGTGAAAACGCGGAAGACATCTACGCCGGTATCGAGTGGAAAGCCGGCTCTGCGGAAGCAGACAAAGTGATTAAGTTCCTGCAGGACGAAATGGGTGTGACCAAAATCCGCTTCCCGCAGGATTGCGGTATCGGCATCAAGCCGTGCTCTGAAGAAGGGACAAAACGCCTGGTCCGCGCAGCGATTAACTACGCGATTGATAACGACCGTGATTCCGTCACCCTGGTTCATAAAGGCAACATTATGAAGTTCACCGAAGGTGCCTTCAAAGACTGGGGATATGAACTGGCACGCGAAGAGTTCGGCGGCGAGTTACTGGATGGCGGCCCGTGGTTAAGCCTGAAAAACCCGAAAACCGGCAAACAGATCATTATCAAAGACGTGATCGCGGATGCGTTCCTGCAACAAATCCTGCTGCGTCCGGCAGAATATGACGTTATCGCCTGTATGAACCTCAACGGCGACTATATTTCTGACGCCCTCGCGGCACAGGTCGGCGGTATCGGTATCGCACCGGGCGCGAACATCGGTGATGAATGCGCACTGTTCGAAGCCACCCACGGCACCGCACCAAAATACGCAGGTCAGGACAAAGTCAACCCGGGCTCAGAAATCCTCTCAGCCGAGATGATGCTGCGCCACATGGGCTGGTTTGAGGCTGCAGACTTAATCGTTAAAGGAATGGAAGGGGCAATCGCTGCCAAGACCGTCACTTACGATTTC
>NZ_KV791702.1:5243-8899 GCF_001807955.1 Morganella sp. HMSC11D09 | reverse complement strand
CTGCCAAGACCGTCACTTACGATTTCGAACGTCTGATGGAAGGCGCTAAACTGCTGAAATGCTCAGAGTTTGGTGTCGCAATCATCAAACACATGTAATTAAGTTTACAGTGAAATAGTTAACGGGAACTGATTAGTTCCCGTTTTTTATTGTTCAGTCTGAAACGGTTATCAAAAAGTTTGCAAAATGATTTAGCAAAACGGTGTGAAATTTGTACGGTTTTGGGGGCTGCTTTGAGTGAAAAGCAGACCTGACGAAATCATTGATTCCAGCTCATTCTGAAAGTAAACCTAGTGTTGCATCGACCCGTTGAACCCACAGCGGGAAGCGGAAGTTAAATGGTTAGACGTTAGCATCGACTTACACAAGCCCAACCCAATGCGGCGGCTTTATATTTTTAAGATGTTCCTCCTCAATGACAAACGCCAAGCTGTAACGAACTCGGGTATGACCTTGGTCCAAAATCAGTACAGTGCTAAATCAGAGATCTTCATCTTTCTGGAGACTTCTCCGACACGAGTGCCGGTTTCGGCCTGTTTCAACGCAAATGCGAGCTGTTCTTCGGTATAACGGGTCTTTTTCATGGCGAAGATCACTAACTGCATACACTTGATTGGAAGTTCCCTAAAATTGTTAGATAATAACCTATAGGTTTATCCACCACTTACGGTGGTTACTATTAACATTATCAGGTGACTAACAGCATGCCAAATAGTTTATTTTATAATCATATAGAAAAAAGTGAATTGAATACAAATGTTATTCAAAATATCGAGGAGTATGCTGAACAAAACCCAACTGAACAGTTATACTTAATAACAGCTCCATTAGGTGAAAACAAATATAGCTACTCTTATTCAGAAAATACTATAGTAATACTTTCACCAAAGCACAAAATAATATTCATTGATTTAAAAAATGATGAAGATGAATTTGATGAATATTACGAAGATTTTATGGAGGATGTTAATTCTATATCTGATAAATATAGATATCAAAAACATATAGGAAGAGCTCGAAAATTAAAAGAAGGTTTCACGAGCAAGGTTACGCTAGATAATGACTTTGATTGCTCAGAAATTTTGAAAGAGAATCAACTTAATGAGGCTGACTATAGAAAGTGTGAGCTTTTGATATCGTTAATTACGGGTAGTATAAATAATATAGATAAGGTCGGAGTTGAAACTCCAACAACGCTTCTTGAAAAAGTAAAACATAATATAATTTTGTTTGATGGTGAGCAAACTCGATTTATATACAAGCAACTACCAAATAAAAGAATATCAATCCAAGGTTTGTCTGGCACTGGTAAAACCGAGCTTTTAATGCATAAACTAAAAGAAATATATGCATCGGAAGATAAGATTAAAATTTTCTTTACGTGTCATAATAAAGCATTATCTCATACACTGAAAGATAGGATTCCAACGTTTTTTGATTTTATGAAAGTCGAAAAACAAATTAAATGGAATAATCAGTTGTGGGTTGATAGGGCGTGGGGGTCTAAACAAGATAAAGACTCTGGGTTATATAGTTATATCTGTGATTTTTATGGCATTTCTTTTTCAAGGTGGAGCAAAAACACTAGTTACCATGAGATCTTTTCTAAGGCATTAATTGAAATTAATAAAATTGAAGACTTAGAGTATGCATTTGATTATATTTTAATTGATGAAAAACAAGATTTCCCTGAAATATTTTTTGAGTTATGCGAAAAGATTACTAGACACAAGGTATACGTAGCTGGTGATATTTTTCAGGATATTTTTGAAAATAACATCAAGAAAGAAGTTGAAAATGTCGACTATGTACTTAACAAATGTTACCGAACGGCGCCTCGGATTTTAATGTTTGCACATGCTATTGGAATGGGGCTTTTTGAGGAAAATAAACTCAATTGGTTAGAAGATAGTGAGTGGGAAAGTAGTGGTTATACTATTAATAAAGCAAACAAAGAAGTGACACTCTCTCGTGATTCTATGCGGAGGTTTGAAGATTTAGAAGAGACAAAAATATCGAACATGAATATCATGAAACATATAAATGAGTCACAAGTTATTGATATTTTAAAGAGTATTAAAAATGATAACCCGACAGTAGAATCAAATGATATTGCTATAATCATGTTAGATAAAGATAATTACATCTATGATTATATAGATCGTTTAGAGTTTAAAGTTAGAACTGAGCTTAAATGGGATGTTAATAAAGCAGTAGAGACTAAGAAAAAAATACCAAATCAATTGTTTATTTCAAATGTTAATAATGTCAAAGGATTGGAATTCCCTTTTGTTATTTGTGTGACAAAGGAAATTAAAGATAATTATACATATAGGAATAGTCTTTACACAATGTTAACCCGTTCATTTCTTCAATCTTACTTGTTGGTTGAAAAGTATGAAAAAATCCAATGCCAACTTGATGGTTTAGAGATAATTA
The DNA here is from genome assembly GCF_001807955.1 of Morganella sp. HMSC11D09. Classification (NCBI taxonomy): domain Bacteria; kingdom Pseudomonadati; phylum Pseudomonadota; class Gammaproteobacteria; order Enterobacterales; family Morganellaceae; genus Morganella; species Morganella sp. HMSC11D09. Next base: position 6,460 of record NZ_KV791702.1, on the reverse strand, counting down.
ATACACAAGATGTAATTAAAACAAAAGAGCCAAGTAGGGAAGAAAAAGAAAAAATACAGAAGCGTATTGTTAAGGTTAAAAGTCAATCTAACATCTCCTTCTATGATTTTATTAATGATATTTTAACAAGAGAAGGGATTGAAAGGAAATATTGGAGAAAATTCATCCAGTCTTTACCTGAAAGTTATAAAGACGATTTTGATGAGGATGGGATTGTTGAATTCATTAACGATAACAAAAAGTACTACTGCAGATGATTGAGTACAAATTTGATATAGATGAATCTTATATGGATAGATTTTTTAAGCCGATTAAAAATAAAATCCAGATAATAGAACTATTGATGAATAGTATTAAGTATATGCTTATTAATCCGACAATTAAAGAAAGTAACGCTAAGGGTAAGATTATAGTTAGAATTGATAAAATGAGTAGAATATTTTTTGTGAAATCTGATAAATATTTCTCAATTATGTTCCCATTTTGCATTAATAAAAATGAAGGCTACTCATTCAAATTTAGAAACGAGATGGAAGTTGATAATCGAATTACATCTGAGGTTATATCATTAATAAATGAGCCGAGTTTTTATAGTAGCTGTAGCTTGGAATTTATTGAGAAAATATCCTTATATCAAGAGGATAGTTGTAATGAGAATTATTGGAGTTTTTTGAGAGAGTTACTTATGATGGAAGATGGATATTTAAGGTATGACTATGATAGGACTAACTATGAAAAACATGGTAAAAAAGACATACATCCCTTACATCACTACGACTTATTTTATGGTAGTAATTCTACTTTTAAAATTGGATTGAGACGAAAAATATCAGAGGCAGATTTTTTAGACTTGCTGAACATAAAAACCGATTGTAAGTTTATTAATTGTTAGAAAATACAGAGGGAGGGCATTATCCTGTCACCGATTGAATTAGCTATATTTGTTAATTTTCTGGTGCAGGGGTAACTCCCCCGAAAAAACAATGCAGACATAAGTAGAATTTTCCTCTAACCTGAATGCAGCGGGATTTCTATGAAATGATCACGTTCACTGGCAGCCAGATAATTTTCATTTTCATTCACACCGATGAGGTACTTAAACTTAGTCATCAATTTCCGCTATTGGCACAAACCTGACTTATGACCTAGAAAATAGATATACGAGCTAAACTATGGGCCAATAAAATATTATATCAACACTCTTATCCAATCTTTGC
>NZ_KV791702.1:607-5223 GCF_001807955.1 Morganella sp. HMSC11D09 | reverse complement strand
GTATAAACGCTCCGATAATGACCGCATTTCGTGAAATGTCGCTGGTGTACCTTCTCCCCAGTTGATATCTGCTTTATCCCTGGCTTTTTTAAAGTTGGTGGTCAGGGTATTTGCGGTTACCTGTCCACCGGGTTGTGACTGTGATGTGTTTCGCGTGTAGTGGACTAAATATTTGCTGACATACAGATCTCGGCATCCGGCAATCACATCCCGTAGGCTGATATTGAGTGCCTGACATCTGAGGGATAGGGGGATAGCAAGCCGCGTTCCGGTTTTTTGCTGGATGACATGCAGGTGGTCATCCCATATATCACGGAATTTCATTTCTGAAATATCTCCGAGGCGTTGTCCGGTAACAACAGCCAGCAACATGGCGTTTCCGAGATATTTATGGTCCTTACAGGCGATATCATAAATTTTCCGCCATTCTTCCAGACTAAGTCGTTGCCGGGTGACCTTTCGCCGTGGTTGCTTTGTAGCGAGAGCCGGGTTATATCCGGGCGGAACTTCACCGGCATGCTGTGCCTCTTTGAATACATCAATCAATACCGAACGGATAACCTGAGCCATCCGGTGCTGACCACTGGCCTTATATTGCTCCAGAATATCGGCAATATCGCGGGCATCGACTGCCGGTAATGGTTTTTGTGACAACGCATGACGCATCAGTGCTACAGGTTTCTGTTTTTGCTTAAAGGTATTCTGTTTTATTTCACCGTCTGCCAGACGTTCCGCCTGGATTTTCTGGTACCGATCCAGCCAAGTATTAACCGTGATTTCTTTGCCTTTTATTTTCGCCATCCGATCACTGATCGCCATTACCTGACGGCTTCGCTGTTCAGCCAGCCGCAGATTAGCTTCAACCGCAATTATTTTGGCCTCTTTCTCATTGTCACCGAGATAATGGAATTTCCCGGTGACAGGATGTCTGTAGCGCCAGTACACTTTGCTGGTTTTCCTGCTGAAAAACGGGTACAGGTTGGGGATAGTGATATTATTTTTACGGGGTCTGGCAGCCATCAGTTAAAATCCTTTGCAGCCTGGGATTATCACTTTTGCTGATCACCGGTGAGATTAAATTACCGACGAGTTCGGCATCTTCTCTCACGCGCCAAATACCACCTTCTTTCTGTGCCGGTGGGAAAAACAGACCACATCGGGCGTACCGCTGTAATGTTCCCAGTTTAGGCGGGCGGCTCCTGTACCGGTCTTCTGCCCATTCATCCAAAGTTAACATTTTCATAGTCATACTCTGCACATCACCGTATACGATTAAGACTGTTCAGATATAAGAAGAGCGTAGTCTTAGTGAATATTTCTTTTTTTAATGGTGTCTTTTATTGCTTTTTTTACAGCCTCTGTAGTCGTCCCTTCGCTGGCAATATGTTCACCGATTTTTTCTAAAAAAGAGGCTATATAAGGCGCATTTTCAGGTATGTTGAATTCCTTACTTACTTCAACATTAATGCAGGGCGCTTCATTTAAACTCACTGTAATATTAATCTTAACACTTGGGTTATCCTGTTTTGACATAGACAGTTCCTTATTAGTGATAATAATTTTATATCGTATTAATTTATTTTTTCCCGGTGCGGGGCAGCAATAATTCCGCCGGATAAACGGAATAAAATAATTTTTTAACCGGCTGTAATGTATTTAATTTCTGGTTATTGACAGTATAGTTTACTGAGCATTTTCAGATGCAATTGCCTGATACATATCTGTAAATCCATTTCTTATCAATGTGATGACTTTCAGGGATGGCTCTTTATCATCCGGACTTATTTCCTCCAAAAAATCGACAGCGATTTCCTGAATATTTCTTGGCAGCTGACTAAAGTCCATTGCGTCTGTCTCCTCAATAGAATTTGTTATTGGCGGTTTAAAAAATTGCGGCTGGCAGATGGACATTATCATCGCTCCTCCGTTTTAAGGTTCAGAGCTGCACAGCCGCGAACAAGGGATTACACCGTTATTATTTTGTCGCCTTACTCTTCACACAGTTATTCAGATACGCAGCCGTTACTGCGGTTGTACTGTTAAAGCACAGAAGTCTTCCCATCTGGCGATGTCTTCATCGAGGCGGGCCATAGTGCGCTCGTGGTCACGTATCTCTCTTTGGCGCTCAGCACGGAGTGATTGCAGTTTTTGAAGCGCCCAGGCTTTTTCAGTGATCCACGCCGCAACTTCGTCTGCTGACATGTTGTTGGTGGTGATGATTGGTTCGACTTGCATTTGGCTACCTCATTTTTTCACCTGAGATAAATATAGCAATGGGTATTTAATATAGCAATAAGTATTTTATTTATTGGTAGGTAATTTAGTGTAACCAAATGAATTAAAACAAAAAAAATACAAAATAACGAAATTTAATACTCTATGCTATCACGAGGGGAGGCGGAATTTTCTTGCAATATAACGCTAGATGTTTAAAGTATATCTATATAGCTGTATATTTATACAGTTATATGATCCGGTGTTATATTCGAGAGGAATGGGACAATGGTGATGGTGCTAATGAGATGCGGAGTTGGTAAGTATGAAAAGGTTTTTACTGATGACAAGAAAGCCTCTGATTATCTTCTGAAGTCTCGGATAAGAAATACCACCACACCGAGGAATTCTGCGGCAGATAGGTCAACTAATGGAACGCGCGGATCGTCAACTGAGAGAAATCCATGCTCACCACCGTCAAGAAACTTATAAGCAGAAATATTCTCACCCACTTTTGCGATAACTAAATCACCTGTTCCTGGTGATATTTCGTAATCGGTTATAGCTATGCTTCCGGATGAGACATCAGAACAGCCTGTATTGCGGTTTATAATGTAGGCTCGGTATGAAGAAAGTGGCTTTCCGACAGGTGAGAGCACGAAATCTTCAGTTTTCCCTTTCTCGTTCCAAACAGGAATATTCAGTGACTTATCAATTTGATATGGCGACTCTTTATTCGGGCTGCTCATTTCTCCAACCCCGTTTGCAAGCCAGTCTATATTGACTGCAAGCGCATTCGCGATATCCACCAATTTCACCGATCCTTTGGCTTTTCCGTTCACCAATCGCCAGATAGTGGGTTGAGCGACGCCAGATGCCTCCGCTAAAGAAGCCTGAGTCATGTCACCTCGGATTTTCATAGCCTCTTTGAGGCGCTCTGCAAGTGTGCTTTTCATGTACGCGAATTTATAGCCATGAGTATTTAATTGCAAACACGAATTGCTATTGAATGAGTTAATACTCATTGCTATTATTTCCTCGTAATTATACGAATGAGGTTAAACATGAAAAATAAAGCGATCCAAAAGGCAATCAGTATCGCTGGCGGACAACAGAAACTCGCCACGTTATGTGGTGTCAGCCAGCCGACAGTATGGCGTTGGCTTCATGGTGGCGGTATTGATGCCAGATTCGTGATGTTGATCGTTAAAGCTACTAACAATGAAGTCTCTCCTCTAGATATTCGCCCCGATTTAACCGACTTAATGGCGATGCATCGACCGCAGACAGAATAAGAATACATGGTGACCATGAAGGACATAACTACAACCCAATCTGAAAGTGAGTAGGCAATGAAAAACCAATCCCTGAAAGAAGTTGTAAGAGAGATGTGCAGTCTGGTCCCCGGAGGACGTGATGCAATGGCCGGTTCCCTTGGCCTGTCCCTGACGTCATTCAATAACCGGTTTTATGAGAAAAACGGCTGCCGGTTCTTTGATCACCATGACCTGATGGTGATGCAGGAAGTCTCCGGAACTGTGCTGTATGCCGAATATGTTGCGGCGGAGTCCGGAATGCTGCTGGTGGACAGCCCGAAAAAAAGTGAAATCGGCCGTACTGACTTATACGAAAAGAGCGTCAGGGCATCCGTTATGCGCGGGGCTGTGGACCTGTGTATCAGTAAGGCTATTGAGGACGGAGAAATCACAACAGGAGAAGCGGATGCAATACGGACTACACACTACAGAGACATGCAGGCCAGAACAGACGAGGTTGAATCCACGATTATTTTATTTACCCGGACTCAGAAAGGGTGAAGCCGGGAGTATACGGCTCCCGGCTTCGATCGCGCCATATCAATTGTGTGAAGAGATAAACGCATGAGCAGATTAACTCATTCAATACCGGAAAGGCAATTCAAATGCATTGTTACCGGCAGTGAACCACTTCGTTATGTGGAAAGCATACCGGGTGGCGGTACAGCCGACAACTACCGGAAAAAACCGGAAATGGTAGACCGGCAAAAGGTGGAGGCCAGCTGGTCGCAGTTTTATTACCGCAGCGGAGGTCAGAATGCCTGAAGAAACAGCTGACAATCTGAACCGGTATTACACCGATAAGCGGGGACGGAAAGTTCACGTTATCCGGTACGGCCGGGAGAACAGCCGGGTGATTTTCATGCGTGACGGTTATGAGCACCCGCGCTTTGAACCGCTGAAAATCTTTCAGGAACGGTATACACGCTGTCCGGATGAGGTGAAACCATGAGCATGATTTTAACTGCACGGGCTTTGCAGATAAAAACAGGCAACCCGCTGCGAAAACTGGTACTGGTCAAACTGGCGGACAATGCCAACGACCAGGGGGAATCATGGCCGTCTGTGCCGTACATTGCTGAGCAG
>NZ_KV791702.1:0-587 GCF_001807955.1 Morganella sp. HMSC11D09 | reverse complement strand
GCCGTCTGTGCCGTACATTGCTGAGCAGTGTGAAATATCTGAACGCTCAGTGCAGAACCACATCAATGCCCTGGTGAAAATGGGGCTGGTTCGTGTTGAGTCACGAAAATCGGCCAACGGTCTGAACCAGTCAAATATTTATCATCTGTGCCTGGATGCTACCGCTGTGAGTGGTGAATCTCCTGCACCCTGTGGTGCAAATCCTGCGGGGGTGAGTGGTGCAAATGGTTCCCGGACTGGTGCAGCAGATGCACCGGGTGGTGCAAATGGTTCCGGTAGTGGTGCAGGAGCTGCACCCGGAATCAGTCATGATCCAGTCATAGATCCAGATAATAAAAATATTAATCCTGTTCGCGGAAAAGCCAAAAGCAAAACCGTGATGCCGGAAAACTTTGCACCGACACCAGAACACATTGAGCAGGCCAAAGCCGCCGGTCTGGACATTCAGGACGAGTTTCAGAAGTTCAGCGATTACCACGCCAGCAAGGGTACGCAGTATGTCTGCTGGAACTCCGGTTTCAGATACTGGTTGAATACGGCCGCCGGATTTAAACGCTCTGCGGACTCAAAGAACATCGACACCACCG
>NZ_KV791701.1:16670-37521 GCF_001807955.1 Morganella sp. HMSC11D09 | reverse complement strand
GTGTTTATTTCAACTTTTTTTCTGTTTGCTCAAAAACCGGGCAAACATACAAGGTATCGCTGATTTCCTGTGCATTATGCACAAAAAAGGGGCGCTTTCGCGCCCCTCTGTTTTGTTTTCTTCTGTTATTACTGTTTCGCGGTGATCACACCATCGGTTAAATCCAGAGTGATCATTTTGCCCGGAATCAGTTTGCCGGACAGCATCGCCTGCGCCATCGGGTTTTCGATCTCCTGCTGAATAGCCCGTTTCAGCGGACGTGCCCCGAATACCGGGTCGAATCCGGCTTCTGCCAGTTTATCCAGCGCACTGTCAGTAATCGTGACCTGATAGCCGTGCTCTTCCAGACGTTTGTACAGGCGTTTGAGCTGAATTTTCGCAATCGCGTGGATCTGCTCTTTCGCCAGCGGATGGAATACCACCACTTCATCAATACGGTTGATGAATTCCGGTCTGAAGTGATGAGAAACCACTTCCATGACCGCGCCTTTCATTGCATCGTAATTCAGTTCACCAAAGTGTTCCTGAATCCGGTCAGACCCCAGGTTAGAGGTCATAATCACGACCGTGTTACGGAAGTCCACGGTGCGACCCTGCCCGTCAGTCAGCCGTCCGTCATCCAGCACCTGTAATAAGATGTTGAAGACATCCGGATGCGCTTTTTCCACTTCATCCAGCAGAATGACGGAATAAGGACGACGGCGGACCGCTTCGGTCAGATAACCGCCCTCTTCATACCCGACATATCCCGGAGGTGCCCCGATAAGCCGTGCCACAGAGTGTTTTTCCATAAACTCGGACATATCGATACGCACCATCGCGTCATCGCTGTCGAACAGGAAATCAGCCAGCGCTTTACACAGCTCGGTTTTACCCACCCCGGTCGGTCCGAGGAACAGGAACGAACCAATCGGACGGTTCGGATCAGATAATCCGGCACGGCTGCGGCGGATAGCATTGGCTACCGCGTCAACCGCTTCATCCTGGCCGATCACACGGCTGTGCATCACCTGCTCCATGCGCAGCAGTTTTTCACGCTCGCCTTCCAGCATGCGGGATACCGGAATACCGGTCCAGCGCGCCAGGATCTCAGCGATTTCCACATCAGTGACTTTATTACGCAGCAGTTTCATCTCTTTATCTTCTGCCGCATTGGCTGCTGCCAGCTGTTTTTCCAGCTCCGGAATTTTACCGTACTGTAATTCTGACATTTTGGTCAGATCACCGGTACGGCGTGCCTGCTCCAGTGCCGTTTTTGCCTGCTCCAGTTCTGCTTTGATGTGCTGGGTACCGGACAGCGTTGCTTTCTCCGCTTTCCACTCTTCTTCCAGAGACGCATACTCGCGCTCTTTCTCGGTCAGTTCCTGCTCCAGCATATCAAGCCGTTTTTTACTGGCATCATCAGACTCTTTTTTCAGTGCCTGCTGTTCCAGTTTTAACTGAATGATACGGCGATCCAGTCTGTCGAGGGATTCCGGTTTGGAATCCATCTGCATACGCAGACTTGCACCTGCTTCATCAATCAGGTCAATCGCTTTATCCGGTAACATACGATCCGTGATATAGCGGTGAGATAACGTTGCCGCCGCGACAATCGCCGGGTCAGTTATCTGCACATGGTGATGCAGCTCATACCGCTCTTTCAGACCACGCAGAATCGCAATGGTGTCTTCCACTGTCGGCTCTGCCACATAGACTTTCTGGAAACGGCGCTCTAATGCCGCATCTTTCTCTATATACTGGCGGTATTCATCCAGTGTGGTTGCGCCCACACAGTGCAGTTCACCACGGGCCAGTGCCGGTTTCAGCATGTTCCCGGCGTCCATTGCGCCATCCGCTTTACCTGCGCCGACCATGGTATGCAGCTCATCAATAAAGAGGATGACACTGCCTTCTTCTTTGGATAATTCATTCAGAACGGCTTTCAGACGCTCCTCGAAATCACCGCGGTATTTGGCACCAGCCAGCAGCGCACCGAGATCCAGAGACAGCACGCGTTTATTTTTCAGTCCTTCCGGGACTTCGCCGTTGACGATACGCTGCGCCAGTCCTTCCACGATGGCGGTTTTACCCACCCCGGGCTCCCCGATCAGTACCGGGTTGTTTTTGGTTCTGCGCTGTAAGACCTGGATAGTCCGGCGGATCTCTTCATCACGGCCGATAACCGGGTCGAGTTTGCCGGATTCGGCGCGCTCAGTTAAATCAATCGTATATTTCTTCAGGGCCTGGCGTTGATCTTCCGCGCCCTGGTCATTCACATTCTCACCACCACGCATAGTGTCTATAGCCTTCTTAAGTGTTTGTTTATTAATTCCGGCTGCTTTTAATACATCTGCTAATGAGCTGTTGCTCTCTAATACAGCCAGAACAAAAATTTCGGATGCGATGTAAGCATCATTTTGTTTTTGTGCAATCTGGTCACATATATTCAGGTGACGGATTAAATCCTGAGAGGGTTGCACATCCCCGGCGGAACCTTCCACCTGCGGTAAACGACTGATGGTGTCATCAATCTTCTGATTAAGCTGCGCAATATCCGCCCCGGCTGATGCCAGTAACGGACGCACCGACCCGCCTTCCTGATGCAGAAATGCTGACAGTAAATGCACGGGTTCAATAAACTGATTGCTGTGCCCGACTGCAAGAGACTGGGCGTCGGCGAGCGCTTGCTGGAATTTATTCGTGAAACGATCCAAACGCATAACACCTCCAAAAAATGGCTTTGAATTTTAGCTAAGTACTAAATGAGGACTTTTGTCAAATATTCAAGCCAGATTTTGAAAAAATATTAAATATTATGCGTAATCCTGAAGGTTATGACTTTTGCGGCGGGGTGATCCAGATAAATGACGCCATCCGTCCGGTACGGGCATCACGGCGGTAAGAAAAGAAGCGGGCAGAATCTGTCACGGTGCATTCGGTGCCGCCGGAAACAGCGGTCACACCGGCTGCTGCCAGCCGCTGACGGGCCAGCTGATAAATATCCGCCAGATATTTATCACCATGCGGAATAAATGCTGAAGCTGCTTCTGCCGCGTGCGCCATAAACGCCTCCCGCACTTCAGCGCCGACCTCAAATTTCTGCGGGCCGATGGCCGGCCCCAGCCAGGCAATAATGTCTGACGGCGCAGCCGTAAAGCAGGAGACCGTATTTTCCAGCACGCCACCACATAAACTGCGCCAGCCGGCGTGAGCACCGGCCACTTCGCGCCCGTCACGGGAACAGAACAGTACCGGCAGGCAATCCGCCGTCATGATCGCACAGACCTTCCCCGGGGTGCGGGTATACACCGCATCGGCCTGCGGGCCGCGCGGTGTGTTGTCATCCAGAATGGCAACATCCGTTCCGTGTACCTGATTCAGCCACAGCGGCGTGTCCGGAAACCCGGCCGCCTCTGCCAGAATCGCCCGGTTACGGGCGACATCCTCCGGGGAATCACCGGTATGCAGCCCCAGATTGAGGCTGTCAAACGGCGGCTGACTGACACCGCCTGTACGTAATGAACTGCAGGCTCTCACACCTGCGGGCAGCGGCCATTGCGGGGTAATCAGTGCGGTCATGGTGACTCCTTACCAGTCCATATCATCCTGATGCTCTTGTGCATCAGCTTTGAGAACTTCAATCAGTTTCACCATATCATCCGGAATCGGCGCGTGCCACTCCATCTGAATCCCGGTGATCGGATGGTAAAGACGCAGCATGGTGGCATGCAGAGCCTGGCGGTCAAATTCACGCAGTGCATCGCGGAATTCATCACTTGCCCCTTTCAGCGGGCGCGGACGACCGCCGTAGAGCTGATCACCCACCAACGGATGATTGATATGTGCCATATGCACACGGATCTGGTGAGTACGGCCGGTTTCCAGACGCAGACGCAGACGGGTGTGAGCACGGAAATGCTCCATCACACGGTAATGTGTCACCGCCGGTTTACCCATCGGGTTAACGGCCATATGAGTACGTTTGGTCGGGTGGCGGGAAATCGGTTCTTCCACTTTGCCGCCCGCTGTCATACGGCCATTGGCCACCGCTTCATATTCACGGGTGATTTCGCGCAGTTGCAGTGATTCCACCAGCCGTGTCTGGGCAGGTACAGTTTTCGCCACCACCATCAGCCCGGTGGTATCTTTATCCAGGCGGTGAACGATACCCGCACGCGGCACATCGGCAATATCAGGATAATGATACAGCAGCGCGTTCAGGACAGTACCGTCCGGATTACCTGCTCCCGGGTGCACCACAAAATCACGCGGTTTATTAATCACCAGGATATCATCATCTTCATAAACGATATTGAGCGGCAGGTTTTGCGGTTCAAAACGCATGTCCTCATCAATCAGTGCATCAATACTGATCTGTTCCCCGCCCAGCATTTTTTCTTTTGGTTTGTTGACAAGACGGCCGTTAACCTGAACCCTGTCATCTAAGATCCACTCTTTTATACGTGATCGTGAATAATCAGGGAACAATTCCGCCAAAGCCTGATCTAAACGCTGACCGAGCTGTGATTCATTAATAGTTGCGGTAAGTTGTATTTCTTGAGCCATGTTTGTCTCTGTTTCAGAAAGTTATATTTTGAACGGTAACACCGTTTCATTTAAACTATGTGGTATTGTATCGTGATCGCCAGCGGGAGCTGTACGGAGTGCTCCCTAAAAAATATTCAGAGGATAATCAACACGTGATGATACGTATGAAATATCTCGTGGCCGCCGCCACGCTAAGCCTCATGTTGTCCGGCTGTTCCGGAAACAAGGAAATTCTCCCGGATGCCTCACCGTCAGAGCTGTATACTGTCGGCCAGGAAAAATTACAGGACGGTAACTATAAAGGGGCCATCACGCAGCTTGAGACCCTCGATAACCGTTTTCCTTTCGGCCCGTATTCGCAGCAGGTTCAGCTGGATCTGATTTACGCCTACTATAAAGCAGGTGATTTACAGATGGCACTGGCCTCAATCGACCGTTTCATGCGTCTGAACCCGACACATCCGAACATCGATTACGTCCTGTACATGCGCGGTCTGACCGCTCAGGCGCTCGATGATAACATGCTGCAGAGTTTCTTTGGTATCGATCGTGCAGACCGTGACCCGCAGAACGCGCGTGTGGCGTTCCAGGATTTCAGCCAGTTACTGCGTTATTATCCGACCAGTATCTATGCAACAGATTCCGCAAAACGTCTGGTATTCCTCAAAGATCGCCTTGCGGCCTTTGAACTGGCCGTTGTGAAATTCTACACGAAACGCGGTGCATATGTCGCGGTGATTAATCGTGCTGAATTAATGCTGCGTGATTATCCGGACACACTGGCGACACGTCAGGCGCTGCCGCTGATGGAAAATGCCTATAACGAACTGGGATTAACGGCGGAAGCCGGAAAAGTGGCACAGCTGATTGCCGCCAACCCGCGCGACTGAGTTCTGTTTTACTCATCTGATTGAAAAGGCCATCTCCGGATGGCTTTTTTATTGTCTTATCATTATGTGACTACATAAAAAATGGCCGACAGCCTTCTCGTCTCTGAGAATATGCGGTCAGCCAACTTATCAATAATGCACGATTCAGTCCCTTCCCGCAAGTTGTATCCTCTGTATTCTCAGCCTGAGTCACAAAATTATAACCTTTTGAAAAAACTAAAAAATATTAGTGACGGCGATCAATTTTTTCTTGCCGCCATCAACGTATTCTGAGTATCAACAAGACGGATGTAACAAAGAGAGGTCACTATGAATGTGAATATCACCAGTAAGCAAATGGAGATCACCCCGGCAATCCGGGAGCATGTTGAAAACCGTCTCGATAAGCTGAGTAAGTGGCAGGTTCCTTTAATTAACCCGCACATTATCCTCGCGAAAGATCCGCAGGGATTTGTGGTTGATGCCACCATCAGCACACCGAATGGAAATTTAGTTGCCAGCGCCAAACACGCTGATATGTACGCCGCCATCAATGAGTTACTGGCGAAACTGGAACGGCAGCTGAATAAAGCACAGCACAAAGGTGAAGCGCGCCGCGCGGATAACAGTGTTAAAGAAGCCAACCTTGTGTCTGATGAAGAATCCGCAGAATAAAAAATATAATAAATTGAGTTTTGTCTCTGCGCGCCCTCCGGGCGCGTTTTTTTTGGTTGACACAACGGGTTGCATCAGGTCTATTAACTATCATCTGATGACACAACGGACAACGCACTGACTATGTATCCCCGTATCCGCTTCTTCTTTTTCTTTTTTCGCTTCTGTTAATGAGGCTTTTTGTCGTGTGAGAAAGAAAACGAAGACGCACAGAAAAGCCTCCCGCCGCGGAGGCTTTTTTTATCGCCGGGAAACAGGGTCTGAGGACAACATATGAACGATCTTTTAGCTATACGGGAACAAATCAGCCAGCTGGATGCACAATTGCTGGATCTGCTGGCAAAGCGGCGGCAGCTCGCCGTGGCTGTCGCACAGACAAAATTACAGGATAACCGCCCCATCCGCGATAAGAACCGCGAGCGTGAACTGCTGGATGTGCTGATAAACAAAGGCAAGCCGCACGGACTGGACGGATTTTATATCACCCGCCTGTTCCAGCTGATTATTGAAGATTCCGTCCTGACCCAGCAGGCGATTCTGCAAAAACACCTGAACCAGACACCGGATAACAGTGCACGGATAGCCTTCCTCGGCCCGAGAGGGTCTTATTCACATGTGGCCGCCCGCCAGTATTCCGCCCGTCATTTCGATCATATGACCGAGTTCAGCTGCAGTAAATTCCGCGATATTTTTGAGCTGGTTGAAAACGGTCAGGCCGATTACGGGATGCTGCCGCTGGAAAATACCAGTTCCGGCGCCATCAATGATGTCTATGATTTACTGCAGACCACCCCGCTTTCCATTGTCGGCGAGTTGCGCCTGCCGGTGAATCACTGTCTGCTGACCATTCCGGGCGCGGATATTGCCGGGATCACCACCCTTTACAGCCATCCGCAGCCGTTTGAGCAGTGCAGCCAGTATCTCAGCCAATTCCCGGATCGCAAAATTGAATACTGCGAAAGTACCGCGGCGGCGATGGAAAAAGTTGCCTCCCTCAACCGGACAGATGTTGCAGCTCTCGGCAGCGAGGCCGGCGGCGCACTGTACGGGTTACAGGCGATCGCACAGAATCTTGCCAATCAGCAGACCAATATGACGCGCTTTATTGTCATTGCCCGCCAGCCGATTGATGTGTCAGAGCAGGTACCGGCGAAAACCACGCTGCTGATGGCGACCGGGCAACAGGCCGGTGCGCTGGTCGATGCCCTGATTATCCTGAAAGAGCATGACATTGTAATGAGCAAACTGGAATCCCGCCCTATTCACGGCACGCCGTGGGAAGAGATGTTTTATATTGATGTGCATGCCAATCTGCGCTCAGTACCGATGCAGCAGGCGCTCAAAGCGTTACAGGCAATCGCCCGTTCAGTGAAGGTGCTCGGCAGTTATCCGGGGGAACATGTCCCGCCTGCCTTAATCGGCTGATTATACCTGCCCGGGGTGCTGCCGCGCCCCGCCACCGCACAATACGCCTGTTCAGAGTACGGTTTTACACGTAGCATGTTCTGCATATCTGTTTGTCACCATCAGAGGTTGCGGGTAAACTGCACCCTTTATTTTTATTCGGAGTTCTTACGGCATGAGTGATATTGCGGGCTGGCAGCCGACTGCCCCGATAGCCAATCTATTAAAACGCGCAAAAATTGTTAATGAAATCAGACATTTTTTTGCAGACAGAGGTGTATTAGAAGTCGAAACGCCGACCATGAGTCAGGCGACCGTCACCGATGTCCATCTGCGCGCCTTTGAAACTCAGTTTACCGGCCCCGGAGCCGCACAGGGAATAACGCTTTATCTGATGACCAGCCCGGAATACCACATGAAACGGTTACTGGCAGCGGGCAGCGGCCCTATTTATCAGATGGGCCGCAGTTATCGTAACGAGGAAGCCGGACGCTATCATAATCCGGAGTTCACCATGCTCGAATGGTATCGTCCTCATTATGATATGTACCGTCTGATAAATGAGGTTGATGATTTATTACAGCAAACCTTAGAGTGTGAAAGTGCAGAATCGTTATCCTATCAGCAGGCTTTCCTGCGCTACCTGGATATCGATCCGCTGACCGCCGAGAAAGACAAACTGCGTGAAGTTGCGGCCAAACTGGATGTCAGCAATATTGCCGATACTGAGGAAGATCGCGATACTATTTTGCAGTTGCTGTTTATGGTGGGTGTGGAGCCGCATATCGGGCTGGAAAAACCGACCTTTATTTATCACTTCCCGGCAAGCCAGGCCTCACTGGCGGAGATCAGCTCTGAAGATCACCGCGTGGCCGAGCGCTTTGAGGTGTATTACAAAGGGGTTGAACTGGCAAACGGCTTCCGTGAACTGACTGATGCCGCAGAGCAGCGTCAGCGATTTGAACGCGATAACCGCAAACGGGCAAGTATGGGTCTGCCGGAGCAGCCGATTGATGAAAATCTGCTGGCAGCACTTGAACACGGATTCCCAGAATGTGCCGGTGTGGCACTGGGGATTGACCGCCTGATTATGCTCGCACTGGGTGCAGAGCGGATCAGTGATGTGATCGCCTTCCCGGTTGATCGCGCATAATACCTCCTTCAGCCATCTGTTATGCAGATGGCTGCTTCTCTTTTCTTCATCTCATCTTTATTTTACCCGGCATAGCTAGTCAGCTCATTATTTGAAAGTGATCTGCATGGTCTGGTGCTATTTTTCGCTGAACATATATTAACGATATAAATCAGCGGAAAATAAATTATGCACATATCATCAGAAATCTTATCAGCTAAATTTCATGTGATTGAATCATCTGTAAAATCAGCAGTTAAAAACCTGTTTGCTTCATTACATTCTGTTTCTGATATTAAAATGACCAGCCATAAACCAGCTGAACCCACATTTAAGCAGGTTAACCTATGTCTTGATGAGGATGTGAATCAGGATCAAAGCATCACGTTCCGGGGTTACTGCAATAACTTCCGTGGCAATAAAGAAGATGCCATTCTGCTGCATGGACACTGGAAAGACGGACTCATACAGGTTGGTGGTAAGGCTGCCGCCGTTATAGAAAATAACAGGCTGGTTAAAATAAACGGGCAAGTTCAGCTAAAAACGGATCTGAGTGAAGCACAATGTCTGAATGCACAAGAACTGGTGGCTTACATAAATAAAAAATCCGGAGGCTCAGTTGATCTACTCAGGAATAACGGTCCTATCCATTTAGTTAGTTGTTTTGCAAAACGTCAGGCTGCGCAAGACCTTGCTGATGTGACAGGTCGTCCGGTCATTGCTTACTCCAATCAGCAAACAATTACTGCCGGTTATAACTATATTCATAACAAAGAATTTAATATTGAATCCAAACTCAAACATGCATGGGATCCGCGAGCTGTCATTATGAAAAAGGTATCTCATCAGGCAGTACCAAAAACCTTCTACCCTTCGGGAAATGGTGTGAAATAACCGGCAATGTATGAAGGTGCTGAAAATATCAGCACCTTCATATTTATCAGCGGCGGCTGTCGCTAGCCTGTTGCAGTAATCCCTGACTCTCTTTCATAAAGCGCTGTGCGTGCTCACCAAACCAGTCACTGACGGCGGAGAACTGCGAAATAAACTCTGCTTTATCCCGGCTTTCCAGCAGTGACATGGCTTCACCGAACTCACGGTGATAATCCTCTATCACATCCAGGTTATCTTCCGAAGCCATAATGATATCGGCATAAAGCTGCGGATCCTGGGCAAACAGACGACCAATCATGACCAGTTCCAGCCGGTAAATCGGTGAGGACAATGACAGCAGCTGCGCGAGATCGACATTTTCTTTTGCCAGATACCGCCCGTAAGCAAAGGTAGTGAAGTGACGCAGCGCCTGAATATAGCGCATATTGCGATCATGCTCCTGCGCCATAATACCCTGTAAATGCGCACCCCAGACCGTAATCTGTTCAAGGAACCACTGATACCGTTCCGGGAAACGTCCGTCACAAAAGGCCACCACCTGCTTGGCAAAACTGCCGACATCCGGCCCGAACATCGGGTGCAACCCGAGCACCGGCCCGTTGTGTACTGCCAGCATCGCCTGTAACGGCCCCGCTTTGACCGACGCAAGATCCGCCAGAATGCAATCTTCCGGCAGCGGCGGTAATTGTTTAATAACCTGTTCGGTCAGGTGGATAGGCACACTGACAATCACCATGCCCGCATCTGCCAGCAGTTCCGGGGCATCCGCCCAGTCGCCGCTGTCCAGAATACGCACGGTGTAGCCGGACAGTGTCAGCATTCGCCGGAACAACTGCCCCATCTTGCCGTCACCACCGACAATCACTATCGGCCGGGCCTGCTCATTGAGCTTTTTAAACCCTTTATCATTCTCACGGGAATAGGACTCCCGCATGATACGGCGCAGCAAATCCTCTATCAGATCCGGCGGAACCCCGAGTGATTCCGCCTCCTGCCGCCGTGATGCCAGCATTGCGGCTTCGCGATCCGGCGCATAGACCGGCAGGCCGTGCTGGCTTTTCACTTCCCCGACTTCCGCCACTAGCTGCAGGCGTTTTGCCAGCAGTGACAGCAGCGATTTATCCACTTCATCAATTTGATCACGTAAATGTGTTAATGCACCGGACATACACCCTGCCTGTTTTTATTATCCTGCCTGCTGTAACTGAACCACACGCTCTGCCAGCGCCGGTGAGATCTGCTGATGCAGCTGACGCAGAACTGCTTCAGTGGTTTCCCAGCTGATGCAGGCGTCTGTCACTGACACGCCGTACTGCATGGCACTGCGCGGCTGTTCTGATGACTGATTGCCTTCATTAATATGGCTTTCCAGCATAATACCGGTAATTGAGGTATTTCCGGCACAAATTTGTTCTGCCACGGCATCCACCACCAGCGGCTGACGACGGAAATCTTTATCCGAGTTGCCGTGACTACAGTCTACCATCAGTGAAGGGGTGAGACCGGCTTTCTTCATTTGTGCCTCGCATTCCGTAATATCTTCCGCACTGTAGTTCGGGCGTTTTCCGCCGCGCAGGATCACATGGCCGTTCGGGTTACCCTGTGTCTGTAACAGACAGACCTGACCGGACTGGTTGATCCCCATAAAACGGTGTGGCATGGACGCTGCTTTCATGGCGTTGATGGCAGTGCTCAGGCTGCCGTCAGTCCCGTTTTTAAAGCCGACCGGCATGGACAGACCGGATGCCATTTCACGGTGTGTCTGTGATTCAGTGGTACGTGCACCGATAGCAGACCAGCTGAACAGATCCCCGAGGTACTGCGGGTTATTCGGATCCAGCGCTTCACCGGCCAGCGGCAGGCCGAGCTGAACCAGATCCACCATCAGTTTGCGGGCGATGTGCAGACCTTTTTCCATCTCGAAAGATCCATCCATAAACGGATCACTGATAAGTCCTTTCCAGCCCACGGTTGTCCGCGGTTTCTCAAAATAGACACGCATCACGATATACAGACTGTCACTCAACTCAGCAGATAATTCTTTCAGACGACGGGCATACTCCAGCGCTGCATCCGTGTCATGAACGGAACACGGGCCACAGACAACCAGTAAACGCGGATCGCGGTGATGAACAATATCCGCAATCGTCTTACGTGCACCGGCGATGGCATGCTGGTCGTTGCGACTCAATGGGTACTTTTGTTTCAGTTCTTCCGGTGAGATTAAAACAATTTCATCACTGATGTGAACGTTATTGAGTGCGTCTTTTTGCATGATCATAGTGTTTTCCTGCTGAGTTTTACAAAAAATGGATTACGTGTTGAGTGTCTGAGAAAACACCATAACATCCTTTGTAAATAATTCAATCCAAAATCGTAAAATATTTAATTTTTCGTACATTTTAAATTACAAAATAAAAATGAGATGTTCTGCACAGATAACCCCCATCAGCTACACCGCTTACAAATAAACGCTAATTCATTGAAAATAGAGTTAATTGATCGGATTAAGGTTATAGTGTGTAAGATAATGACAGAAAGAAAGGTAGTTTATAAGGCAGGCATAATGTAAATAAATATTTACAACATAAAAATAATGTCATATAAACAATACAGAGAATCGAACGGAAAACAGGCAGGAAAGGAAAATAAAATAGCGTATAAAAAAGGCCAGCACGAGGCTGGCCTTTTATTATCATATCGGATGCTTGCGCATTATTTTGCGTTCAAACGCTCTTTAATACGAGCTGCCTTACCTGAACGCTCACGCAGGTAGTACAGTTTAGCACGACGAGCGGCACCACGGCGTTTAACGCTGATGCTGTCAACAACAGGTGAGTGAGTCTGGAATACACGCTCAACACCTTCGCCGTTAGAAATCTTGCGAACAGTGAATGCAGAGTGCAGACCGCGGTTACGGATAGCGATAACCACGCCCTCGAATGCCTGCAGACGTTTTTTAGAACCTTCAACGACCCATACCTTAACTTCCACGGTGTCACCCGGACGGAATGAAGGTACGTCTTGTTTCATCTGCTCTTGTTCAAGTTGTTTAATAATGTTGCTCATAATAAATCTCTTACCCTAGGTAAACTGATATTTCAAAAGATATCCCGCAGGATACCTGGATTAACTTGTTGCTCCGGACTGATATTCCCGCTGGAATTCAGCCAGCAACATCCTTTGCTCGTCAGTCAGAGCTAGGCTTTCCAGAAGTTCAGGTCTTCTGAGCCAGGTGCGACCGAGTGACTGTTTCATACGCCAGCGATCAATTTCTGCATGGTTTCCCGACAGTAAAACCGGCGGAACACACATGCCATCCAACACTTCAGGGCGGGTATAGTGTGGGTGGTCAAGTAAACCGTCAGCAAAGGAATCTTCTTTTGCTGATGCCTGATGTCCGAGGACACCCGGAACAAAACGCGATACCGCATCAATCAGCACCATCGCCGGTAATTCACCCCCGCTGAGCACGTAATCCCCGACTGACCATTCTTCATCAATCTCAGTCTGGATAACGCGTTCATCTACTCCCTCATACCGGCCGCACACCAGAATTAACTTCTCGTTGGCGGCCAGCTCACAAACTCCCTGTTGATCGAGTTTGCGGCCCTGCGGCGAAAGATAAATCACTTTCGCATTGTCACCTGCGGCAGCTTTTGCTGCATGGATAGCTTTGCGCAGAGGCTCCACCATCATCAGCATGCCGGGACCGCCCCCGTAGGGCCGATCGTCCACAGTGTGGTGCCGGTCATACGTGAAATCACGCGGGTTCCAGCAATCTACACTGATCAGGCCGTTTTTTACTGCCCGTCCGGTTACACCATGCCCGGTTATTGAGAGGAACATTTCAGGAAACAGGCTGATAACCCCAATCCACATTTTCGTGTCCCACTTAATGACAAAACCATCACCGGAGGTTTAAAAACCGGGATCCCACTCAACTTCAATCAGTTTTTCAGTGAGATCAACTTTCCTGATAACCTGCCCGTCAAGAAACGGTACTAACCGCTCTTTCATGCCGAAGGCATCTTTCAGATTTGCTTTAATCACCAGAACATCATTCGACCCGGTTTCCATTAAATCGGTTACGGTGCCGAGATCATATCCGCCGGTGGTCACTACACGGCAGCCCATCAGGTCTTTCCAGTAGTAATCATCGCCGTCTAATTCCGGTAACTGCGAACTGTCTACCACGATTTCCGCGTTAGTCAGTACGTTTGCCGCATCTCTGTCGTCAACCCCTTTGAGTTTGACGATCATATCCTGATTGTGGGATTTCCAGTCTTCCGGTTCGATGTGTTGCCACACCCCGTTACGCTGGATAAACCACGGCTGATAATCAAAAATACTTTCAGTATTTTCGGTGGAAGAAAACACTCTGAGCCACCCTTTAATACCGTAAGATGACCCCAGTTTGCCGAGTACAATCGGATCAGAAGGGGCTTGCGGATTAGTGTGCTTGCTGATTGTTACCACCGTGACAGATTAAGCTGCTTTTTTTGCGTCTTTGATCAGTACAGCAACACGATCAGAGACAGTTGCACCCAGACCAACCCAGTGTTCAACACGGTCCAGATCTAAGCGCAGAGTTTCAGCCTTACCGGCAGCGATAGGGTTGAAGAAACCAATACGTTCGATGAAACGACCGTCACGTGCATTACGACTGTCGGTTACGACGATTTGGTAGAACGGACGCTTTTTTGCGCCGCCACGAGCTAAACGAATTGTTACCATAACATCCTCATTGAATTGACAAACAACCAGACCCCATCGAGGAATGGCGTCCGGTTGTCATAGAAAAAGCCCGAAAAGTTTACTCACTTTGGCGAAAAAATCAATCCAAAGTGATTATTCTTTGTGACTTTCTTTGTTTTACCGCCCCATCATACCCGGCGGCATCATACCTTTCATGCCCCGCATCATCTTCGCGAGGCCCCCTTTCTTCATCTTTTTCATCATGCGCTGCATATCATCGAACTGCTTGAGCAGCCGGTTGACATCCTGCACCTGAGTCCCGGAACCCGCTGCGATACGGCGTTTGCGGGAACCTTTAATAATTTCCGGTTTGACGCGCTCTTTTTTGGTCATGGAATTGATCATCGCTTCCATTTTGGTCAGCACGCTGTCATCCATCTGCGATTTCACCGCGTCCGGCACCTGAGACATGCCCGGCAGTTTGGTCAGCATCCCGGCCATACCGCCCATATTGCGCATCTGCTTAAGCTGTTCCAGGAAGTCGTTGAGGTCAAACCCGTCACCTTTTTTCAGCTTGGAGGCCAGTTTTTCCGCCTGATCACGGTCAACTTTGCTCTCAATCTCTTCAATCAGTGACAGCACATCGCCCATGCCCAGAATACGGGAGGCAACGCGGTCCGGATGGAACGGCTCCAGTGCTTCAGTTTTTTCCCCTACCCCCAGGAATTTAATCGGTTTACCGGTGATATGACGGATAGAAAGCGCCGCACCGCCGCGCGCATCACCATCAACTTTAGTCAGCACCACACCGGTCAGCGGTAGGGCTTCGTTAAAGGCTTTGGCGGTGTTTGCCGCATCCTGACCGGTCATGGCATCCACGACGAACAGGGTTTCCACCGGGTTAATGGCCGCATGCAGGTCTTTGATTTCGCCCATCATGCCTTCATCGACATGCAGACGGCCTGCGGTATCCACCAGCAGGACATCAAAGAATTGCAGCTGCGCATGTTTCAGCGCTTTTTTAGCGATATCAATCGGTTTTTCTGACACATCAGACGGGAAAAATTCAATTCCCACTGTCTCTGCCAGTGTCTGTAACTGTTTAATCGCCGCCGGACGGTAAACGTCAGCAGAGACCACCAGTACCTTTTTCTTGTGTTTTTCTTTCAGCAGTTTACCGAGCTTCGCCACACTGGTGGTTTTACCCGCACCCTGCAGACCGGCCATCAGCACCACAGCCGGCGGCTGGGCGGAGAGATCCAGGGCGTTGTTTTCCTCGCCCATCGCCGCAACCAGTTCGCCCTGAACGATTTTGACGAACTCCTGCCCCGGCGTCAGGCTTTTATTCACCTCATGGCCGACAGCACGCTCTTTGACGCGGTTGATGAAATCCCGTACCACCGGCAGGGCAACATCGGCTTCCAGAAGCGCCATGCGCACTTCGCGCAGCGTTTCTTTAATATTGTCTTCCGTCAGTCGTCCGCGACCACTGATATTGCGCAAGGTGCGCGAAAGTCTGTCAGTTAAATTATCAAACATGTCATCGACTCTGCCAAAACTGAGCTAAAAATAGAAAAGATACCCGGGATTATAACACGCACCGCAGCAAATCAGCGAACCGATTTACGTAAAGTATCGTGTAATCATTGGAGTGATCTGCGGGCTGCGGTATACTGGCGTATGAATTTTGTTTCATCTTACTGACTGAATAATCACAAAACCATGCCTGAAATCTCTGTTGTTGCAATTAGCGCATATCTGTTAAGCCTGGTACTTCTGATGCCGGGCGTGCTCCGCTATCAGCGCGGCTACCGGAAACTGGCGCTTATCTTCGCCGTTATCGCTCTGGTGTGTCACGGCGTGGCGATTAAATCACAGATTTTTCAGGGCGTTGGTCAGAACCTGACACTGCTGAACCTCGGTTCGGTGGTCAGCCTGCTGGTCTCCGTCATTATGACGATTGTCGCGTTTCAGGGCCGGGCGTGGTTCCTTATCCCGATTGTTTACAGCTTCTCGATGGTCAACCTGATTCTTGCCACCCTGATGCCGGGCGAGTTTATCACCCACCTGCAGGCCAGTGTGCCGCTGTTTGTGCATATCGGACTGGCGCTGCTCAGCTTCGCGACACTGATTATTGCGGCACTGTATGCTATGCAGCTCGGCTGGATGGATCATCAGCTGAAAAACAAACGTCTTAAGTTTACGCCGGATATGCCGCCGTTAATGGTTATCGAGCGTAAAATGTTTCATATCACGCAGGTCGGCGTGATTCTGCTGACACTGACACTCGCCACCGGCATTGTGTTTATGGATAACATCTTTGATAAAGATAATATTCATAAATCATTGCTGTCGATGGTTGCCTGGTGTGTCTACATCGTGCTGCTGTGGGGGCACTATCATGAAGGCTGGCGCGGCAAACGGGTTATCTGGTTTAACTTCGCCGGTGCCTTTATTCTCACACTGGCATTTTTCGGGCACCGTCTGTTTCAGGAACTGATGCTGTATGCATAACAGCCGGTCTCTGTAACGCCCTTTTCCGCTCATCACAAAAGAAAGGAACACCGCTGTGGAGCACGTCTCAACAAGTACGCTGATTATTATTCTTATTTTATTAGTGATAATTTCAGCGTACTTTTCCGCATCCGAAACCGGGATGATGACAATCAACCGCTACCGGCTGCGCCATCAGGCCAAGCAGGGAAACCGGGCGGCCCGCCGTGTCGAGCGGTTGCTGGAGAAACCGGATCGTCTGCTGAGCCTCATTCTTATCGGTAATAACCTGGTGAATATTGTCGCCTCCGCACTGGGGACGATTGTCGGTATGCGCCTGTACGGTAACGCCGGTGTGGCTATCGCCACCGGGGTACTGACCTTTGTCATCCTCGTGTTTGCCGAAGTGATGCCGAAAACCATTGCCGCACTCTATCCGCAGCAGGTCGCCTTTCCGAGCAGTTTTCTGCTGCGTCCGCTGGCAAAAATCTGTCTGCCGCTGGTCTGGGCATTTAACGCAATAACCCTGATTCTGATGCGCTGCATCGGTATCCGCGGCACCGTGATCCGCAGTGATGCAGTATCAAAAGAAGAACTGAAAACCATCGTTAATGAGTCCAAAGGTAAACTGTCCCGCCGCAACCAGGACATGCTGATCTCCATCCTCGATCTGGATAAAGTCAGTGTGGATGAGATTATGGTGCCGCGCACTGAGATCATCGGGATTGATATCAATGATGAATGGAAATCCATTCTGCGCCAGCTTACGCACTCACCGCACGGCCGGATAGTGCTCTACCGCGACTCGCTGGATGATGCCATCGGTATGCTGCGTGTCCGTGAAGCTTACCGGCTGATGATTGAGAAGCAGGAATTCACCAAGCAAATGCTTATCAAGGCCGCTGATAAAGTTTACTTTGTGCCGGACAGCACACCACTGAACTTACAGTTGGTCAATTTCCAGCGCAATAATGAAAAAGTCGGATTAGTTGTCGATGAGTACGGCGATATTCAGGGGCTTATCTCCGTGGAAGACATCCTGGAAGAAATTGTCGGTGATTTTACCACCTCAATGTCACCATCGCTGGCCGAGGAAGTCACCCGTCAGCCTGACGGCACGCTGCTGATTGAAGGTTCTGCCAATATCCGTGAAATCAATAAAGCCCTGAATCTTTCCCTGCCGGAAGAAGGTGCCCGTACCATTAATGGCCTTCTGCTGGAAGAACTCGGTGATATCCCGACACTCAATACCCTTGTCACTGTCGGTAACTACCAGTTTGAAGTGGTTGCCATCGGCGAGAATGTGATTAAAACGGTAAAACTGTCACCGCTGAAACCGGCCGGTGCCGATATCGCTGCTGATATCTGAAAAAGATAAAAGACATAAAAAAACCTGCGGCAGCAATGCGCGCAGGTTTTTTTGTATCCGGGGCTGAAAAATTACGGATGCAGTTTTTCCAGCTCATCATCAGATAACAGCAGTTCATCATTTTTGTTGACGCGAACATCGCGCTCAATGATGTTTTTTGCAATCTGATGTGCTTCTTCCAGTGAATGCATTTTATACGTCCCGCACTGATACAGGTTCAGTTCAGGGATCTTCGCCTGATCTTTGACAGTCAGGATATCCGCCATAGCGTCTTTCCAGGCCTGTGCAACACGGGTTTCTGACGGCGCACCAATCAGGCTCATATAGAACCCGGTACGGCAGCCCATCGGCGAGATATCAATGATTTCAACACCATTGCCGTTTAAATGGTTACGCATAAAACCGGCAAACAGGTGTTCCAGTGTATGCGTTCCTCTTTCCGGCAGAATCTCTTCATTAGGAACACAAAAACGCAGATCGAAAACAGTGATGGTATCGCCACCCGGGGTGGTCATGGTTTTCGCTACGCGTACCGCAGGTGCCGCCATGCGTGTGTGGTCAACTAAAAAACTATCCAGCAAAGGCATAATTCCCGCTCCTCTTTTTTTTGTAAAAAATGCCGAACGAATGAAACTTTTTCTGAATACGCTGGTCTGATGTATTGAAAGACGCGCAAATTGTTATCATCCCTATTCTCTGAGAGATTTATTTTGGCCACATTGATTGTGGCCATTTTCTTATCTGTCAGAAATCAGCGACCACCATGCAGCGCCAGATACTCATCAAAACTTATCGTATCACTCTCTTCCATCGCTTTTTGTTTATCGACAGAAGCCTGCCATTGTTCAGCAAAGTCTGCTTCACTGATCACTTCATACGGCTCGTGAGTCAGTTCTTCATGATACCGATCTGCCAGGGCCAGCCCGTAACTTCCGATACCCGCTTCTTTTATCAGTGCCAGCATCCGCCCCGAGAACGTCAGTTCCGGGTCATCAAACTGTACTTTCAGTGCTTCGCACACTTCGCGATACTGTGTGCCTGAGCAGGTATCTAACACATCGGCAACACGCAGGAGATCATTAAACAGTGCGTGACCCACTTTTTGCAAGGGTTGTTTTTCACGGCCGCAGCCGATACCGATTTCCTGTCCCGGTTTGCGCCCTTCCAGAATCACACGATTCCAGTTATGGCGGGCACACGCCAGCTCATCCGCGCTCATTTCCGGCGCATCCGCCAGCACACACCAGATAAGGAACAGGTCGAGGAAACGAATTTGTGTTTCATCGACACCGGTAGCAGAGAACGGGTTGATATCCAGGGCACGGACTTCGATATACTCCACCCCGCCGCGCTGTAAGGCGTCAGACGGTGACTCATCACCTTTCTGCACACGCTTCGGCCGGATAGGGGCATAGAACTCGTTTTCGATCTGCAGGACGTTGGCGTTAATCTGAAGGTGTTTTCCGTCTTTGGTTAATCCCAGTGCGGCAAACTCTTCAGACGGGATCTGAATGGCATTCTTCAGCCCGGCGACATACGTGTCCAGATGGTTGAAGGTGATGTTCAGATCACTTTGTGACTTGTTGGTATAACCGAGGTCACTTAAACGCAGTGACGTGGCATACGGCAGGTATAACGCCCCTTTCGGCAGCGTTTCAAACGGCAGATTGGTTTTGCGGCCGCGCAGGAACGAGCTGCAAATCGCCGGAGACGCACCGAACAGATACGGGATCACCCAGCCGAAACGGTAATAGTTGCGGATCAGGCGGAAGTAGCCGTCGGAGATTTTATCCTTGCCGCTCTGTGCATCACTGATACCACTCCACGCCTGCCAGAATTCCATCGGCAGAGAGAAGTTATAGTGGACACCGGAAATGGTCTGCATCAGCGCGCCATAGCGGTTTTTAAGCCCTTCACGGTACAGCGTCTTGAAACGGCCGGCATTGGATGTGCCGAACTGCGCCAGTTCGATATGCTCTTCAGAATCAATGAAGCATGGCATGCTCAGCGGCCACATCCGTTCATTGTTCAGATGACGCGCAGTGTAGCGATGCACATCACGCAGAAATTTCACGGTGTAATCAATACGCGAATCCACCGGGGTAATAAACTCCAGCAGTGACTCGGCAAAGTCCGTGGTGATCCACTTATGGGTTAATGATTTTCCCAGCCCTTCCGGGTGACCGGTACGTGCCAGAGCACCATCCGGCGTGATACGCAGTGTTTCGCGCTCAATGCCGCGGTTGATGCCTTTTAAAATCCGGGGGTGCGTCTCTAACCATGAGAGCGCTTTGGATACATCCGGGATCAAATCGACCTCCCGTCCTGATAATGGATATTATTCATAAGAGGGATACTTTATCGCAAAGCTGGGTTATTGTCGCTGTGATTCAACCCTGCCCCACACAAACGGAACAGCAGAAACCACTGCCGCGACAATACATTATCCCTCTTACACGTCATTGTTATTAAGATCAGTTTCAGAAGCATCTGTACTTCAGATAACGAGTATGACGTAAAAACGGATTCGATTCAGTGACGGGAAAAACGGAAAAAGAAAAACCCCGCTCAAAGAGCGGGGTTTTTATATGGTGCACCCGAGAGGATTCGAACCTCTGACCGCCCGGTTCGTAGCCGGGTACTCTATCCAGCTGAGCTACGGGTGCGTACCTTAAAACATCTTTTCAGAACTGATTTTTTATCTTAGCATTTTCTTTTGCCAAAATAAAAACCCCATGACAGTATCGTGGGGTTCAAATGGTGCACCCGAGAGGATTCGAACCTCTG